>JALVXE010000225.1 GCA_027038385.1 Thermotogaceae bacterium | reverse complement strand
GTTTAATCACGCTTATCATTTCCTTGAACCAACCCTTCGGAGTGAAAAACAGCTGAACTACACTGTCATAATCAGATATGAGCTCCTCTCTCAAGTCAAACCAGTAGTATATGAACTTCTCTTTTGGTAGCTCCTCGACTACTTTCATTAAAAGCGTTGTCTTGCCACTTGATTTCGGGCCGTATACAAACAGGATTGCATTTGGTTCGGTGAGAAGGTAATGCTTCAGCCATTTCTTTTCTTTTTCTCTGTCCCAAAATTTCATTCACTTCACCCCCGCAAATGAGATCTCTCTAAGCTATGATAGCACACTGAAAAAAAGCGCAACTTGAACAAAAAAGCGGGGCTTTCGCCCCGCCCGATTTTTTTCTGGAATTTCATATCTTGAAGCGTTTCACGAGGGACGAGAGCTTTTCCGCCATCTGCTTCAGATCCGTGCTCTTTTGACTCAGCTCCTCCGATCCTTCCTTTAGCGTCGCCATCTTCTCGTTGACACTTCTTATGTTCTCGCTTATCTCCATAACCGATCTTGATGCGTTATCCATCGCAGAGGCCATTTCTTCACTCGCTGCTCCCTGCTCTTCCGCAGTTGCCGCGACGTTCTCGCTCATGCTCAAGACTTCCTTCGCTCTCTCGTCTATATCCTCGAACTTTTGCATAACCTGCTGAGCCATCTCGCTTGTCTGTTCAACGCTTTCAACGACTTCACTCGTAGCTTCGTTAGCCCTCTCAGCTTCCTCCCTTATCTCTCCGAGTATCCGTGCGATGTTCTCAGTGGCTTTTCTCGATTCCTCAGCTAGTTTTCTTATCTCATCGGCAACCACAGCAAATCCCTTTCCAGCTTCACCAGCCCTTGCGGCCTCTATAGCCGCGTTAAGAGCCAAGAGGTTTGTTTGTTCAGCTATCGACTCTATGGTTTGGAGTATCTCTCCGATGTTCTCGGCGCTCTTGGCAACGCGTCCGACTATCTCGGATGTGTTCTTCGTCTCATCGACGACTTTGCCTATGACCTCTATGACTTTTTGCAGAGCGTCCCTTCCAGCGTTCGCAGAATCAACCGTGCTGTTAGCTGCATCGGTCAAGTCCTGTGCCATACTCGAGAGAGTCTGCGCGCTCGATGCGACTTCTTCAACGCCAGATGTGAGCTCTTCGACGGCCGCAGAGGTGTTGTCAGCCATCGATGTTATCTGATCTATGGCGCTTGACATATCCGCAAAGTCATCGGCCTGTCTTGAGGTGAAGTCATCGAGATCTCTAGATATATCCGTAAGGTTCACGCTCGTGGTCATAATGTCTTTCATAGATTCTCTCAAGTTCTGAATGGAATCACTCAGAGTTTTCGCCATTGTGGCAATCTCATCTCGACCTTGGACGTTCACTTCAACGGTTATATCACCCTCGCCGAACTTCTTTATAGCCTCGCTGAGCATCTTTATCCTCTTGGCTATTGAGTTGCTTATCAGAAGTCCGAGAATGAACGCAACGGCAAATCCTCCGATGATCGCTACGGCTATTATCACGACGAGCCTTGAAAGAACCGACTTCATGTAATTCGCATCTGATTGAGATCCTTTCTCGAGGTTTCCGTATTCTTCGTCAACAAGATTCTTTATTTTAAGCCTTATCGGCATGAACTTGAAGTAGTCCGAGATAGCCTCGTTCCAAGCGCTTGAGGATTTCTTAATCAGATTTTCTATCTCTTCAAATATCTTGAAAGTTTCCTGGGCTGAGGGTTTGACCTGTTCTGCAAATATCTGGAGCGCCTTTTTTCTAGCATCCGGAGCGTTGCTTTCTATGAGCTCAACTATCTTTTTAGCTCCATAATGAACCTGGGCATGGTATTTGGAAACTTCCTTCATGTACTCCTTGAGTTCGGGATTCAAAGGTTTGTAAGTGGCGAGCCACTTTCCAAAAGCACATTTCGTCGGATCCAAAGTCCCCGGGAACTCCTTCAGATTTCCATTTATGTAGTCGAGAAGCTGTGCTATGTATCTGAGATGCTCGACGTGCCTTTGAAGTATATTTTCCAAAAGATCCTGAGGATCCTTTATTTTGTACGAATCGAATTTTCGCATATTTTTCATAAAGGATCTGACGATGTCTTCAGAATCGTTGAGCGTGCTCTTGATTTCATTCCACGTTGGATCATTCGAAAGATATTTGTCCAAGTTTGAAATGATTTCCTTTTCCTCTTCAAGGTGTTCTTCTATCTCTTTGTAGAAGTCCTCCCTCTCTTTGAAATCTCTAACCGTTGCAAGCTGCTCCATATGTATGTTTATGTGATCTATGACCTTTTGAAAATGCGCAAAATCATGCTGGAGCTTTATATCCTCGAGAAGGTTGGATATCGCGCTATCGCTCTTCTTTATCCCTATAAACCCGACTATACCGACCGCGAGAACGATCAACGCAACTACAGTAAACGTGAGCAAGAGCTTTCCTCGGATGCTCATCCTTTCACCTCCTGTGAATTATTTATTTGATTCTATCATATTAATCAGCGCGCGGTAGGGGAACCATTCGACAGGAAAAGAGCCCCAAACAGGGGCTCCTCATGGGGTGCTTCATTTTTTCTTTCCGTACCCATTCCCATTCTCAGTGCCTGGTTCATCTCCTCCTAAAAGCCTGGTAAAACTTCTCAAGTGATTTTCAGATCCCTTTTTCAGATTTTCATAAACGAATTTGACATCTTCATTATCGGTTGTCTTGAGCTTCTCTTCCAAGTCCACTATATCCATCTTCTCTATCTCTATTCCAACTTTGATAGCCTCAATTAGAGATTTGGAACCTTTTTCCACTAGTTCCTTGTAAAGTTTCTTGAACTTTTCTGTTTTGAATTCTCCCTCCTTGAGATCTTTCACCGGATTCTCAAGGCCATATTTATCTATCAAAGCTTTAAGCGCGTCCATATGGGTTTGCTCACTTTTCGAGATCCTATCAAACGCCCGTAGTCCCCAAATGTCGTATAGTTTCTTATAAACGTCTCTTGCTAGCTTCTCTTCCTCTATCATCTCGAGTATGCCAGTTGCTTCATTCAACGTCAGCTCCTGCTTTGGCATGGACATGACGATATCGACTATGGATTTCTGAGATGATTGACTCTTTTCCGGTCCTCCATTCGCAAACACCATGGATAAAGCAACGAGAAGTACTATCAAAACTTGCCATCTTCTCATGCATAACACCTCCTTGTAAGTATTGTATCATCGAAAAACATTATACCATCAAAATCCTTAGAATTCTCTTAGAATAGCTGCGATGTTCTCTCGCCAAAAGCTCGACCAGTGTAGCATTAGAGGTTATAATCAAAAAGAGAAAAAATTCGAGGAGGGATCGAGTTGAAGAAATTCTACATAACGACTCCGATATACTACGTGAACGCCGAGCCTCACATAGGGAGCGCATACACAACGATAATGGCGGATATAGTGGCAAGGTACAAGAGGATGATGGGATACGACGTTTTCTTCCTCACGGGAACGGACGAGCACGGATTGAAGATCCTCCAATCTGCCAAAAAGAAGGGAAAAGACGTAAGGGAGTTCTGTGATGAGCTCGCAGGGAAGTTCAAAGAGCTTTGGAAAGACCTCAAGATAACGAACGATTATTTCATAAGAACGACCGATCCTGATCACGAAGAGACCGTGAAGTTTTTCGTCAGGAAGATGGTGGAAAACGGAGATGTATACAAAGGTAAATACTCAGGATGGTACTGTGTTCACTGTGAGACTTATTACGACGAGGATGAAGTTGAAGAGATAGATGGAAAAAAGGTCTGTCCTGTGTGCAAGAGGGAAGTCAAATGGGTGGAGGAAGAGAATTACTTCTTCAAGCTCTCGAAGTACAACGAGCCTCTCAAAAAGCTCTTTGAAGAGAATCCGGATTTTGTGGAGCCTGAGTTCAGAAAAAACGAGATGCTCAAAATTCTGGAAAAGGGCTTGAAAGATATCTCGATAACGAGAACCACGTTCAAGTGGGGGATTCCTTTCCCGGGGGACGAGAAGCACGTGATATACGTCTGGGTCGACGCGCTGATAAACTACGTCTCCGCCCTTGGATACGGAAGGAAAGACTCAGAAAAGATGAAATACTGGCCTGCCGATGTTCACCTGATAGGAAAGGAGATAAACAGGTTCCACTCCCTGATATGGCCAGCGATGCTCATGTCGGCTGGACTTGATCTGCCAAGGAAAGTCTTTGCCCATGGCTGGCTCACCGTGAACGGACAGAAGATATCCAAATCCTTGGGGAACGCGGTCGATCCGAGGGAGTTCGTGAAAAAATACGGAAATGACGTTGTGAGATATTACCTTGTGAGGGACATAGTCTTCGGTAAAGACGGAGATTTTTCCGAGGAAAAACTCGTGAACAGGCTGAATGCCGATCTTGCGAACGATTACGGAAACCTTCTTCACAGAACACTCGCCATGGTGAAGAAATACTTCAACTCGAGTGTTCCAAGCCCTGGAAAGAGCGGAGGAATGGACGATGAACTCAAAAAGAGAACTGAAGAGACCGTGAATTCCTACATCGAGCTTATGGATTCACTCAGGTTGACGGAAGCTGTTGAAAAGGTCTGGGAGTACATATCCTTCCTCAACACCTATTTTGACAGAGAGCGCCCATGGATCTTGGCGAAAGAGAAAAACGAGGAGAGGCTCTCAGCGGTCCTTTACAACACGCTTGAGGGGATACTCAAAGTCGCCATGATGGCGATGCCGATTATGCCGGACACGTCGGAAAAGGTCCTCAGGAGAATAGGCTTCAACGAGGAGATCAAGCCGGAACCCTTAACGAGCTGGGGGGTTTTGAAAA
Organism: Thermotogaceae bacterium; assembly: GCA_027038385.1. Lineage (GTDB taxonomy): Bacteria > Thermotogota > Thermotogae > Thermotogales > Thermotogaceae > WGAO01. The sequence goes on along the minus strand of JALVXE010000225.1, from coordinate 678 downwards.
GCGGATCGAGAGCGATCCACGGGAAACCTCTCTTTGAGAAGATCGATGTCAAAAAGCTCAAAAAGGTCGCGGAGGTGAAGAAGTTGGAAGAGAAGGATAACATAATAACGATAGATGAGTTTGGGAAGGTCGACCTCAGAGTCGCAAAGATTCTCAAAGCCGAGAGAGTCGAGGGATCTGAGAAGCTCATAAAAATGGAGATAGACGTTGGGGAACTCGGGAAGAGAACGCTGGTTGGAGGGCTGGCGAAGCACTACACACCCGAAGAGCTCGTAGGGAAGTTGATAATCGTTGTGGCGAATTTAAAGCCAAGGAAGCTCTTCGGGATAGAGTCTCAGGGTATGTTACTCGCAGCCAAGATCGGTGATAAGATGAAACTCCTCACCGTGGAGGGGGAGATAGAACCGGGCGCGAAGATATCCTGAAGGTGGTAACGTGAGAAGGATGGGAAGAGGGGGCTTTGGAGGATTTGGATGGTGGCTCTCGGTCTTTTCGCTCCTCCTGATAGCGGAAAAACCTCGTCACGGATATGAGATAGCTTCTGAGCTTCGCGATATGGGGTTTCCCATAATGGGAGTTGGACATATGGGAACGGTTTACAGAACACTCGCGTCTTTGGAAGCTTCTGGTTTTGTGATCCCAGAGTGGGATACAAGCACGAGTCCGCCAAGAAAGATC
>JALVXE010000224.1 GCA_027038385.1 Thermotogaceae bacterium | reverse complement strand
CCCCATCCACAGGGCCCACGAGTATCTGCAAAAAGTGGCACTTGAAATGGTGGACGGGCTTTTCATAAATCCACTCGTTGGAAAGACCAAAAAGGGAGATATCCCGGCGGAGGTCAGGATGAAAACATACGAAGTGATAATAGAGAACTACTATCCAAAGGAAAGAGTGCTACTTGGAGTTTTCCCGGTCAATATGAGATATGCAGGTCCAAGAGAAGCGATATTTCATGCGATATGTAGGAAAAACTACGGTTGTACTCATTTCATAGTTGGAAGGGATCACGCCGGTGTTGGAAATTACTATGGAACTTACGAAGCACAGGAAATATTCGACCAGTTCGAACCAGAAGAGATAGGAATCGTTCCGTTGAAGTTCGAGCATGCTTTTTACTGCAAGAAATGTGGCGGGATGGCAACTAAGAAAACCTGCCCACACAGCGATGAAGATCATGTGTTTTTGAGCGGAACAAAAGTGAGAGAAATGCTCTCGAACGGTATCATGCCTCCTCCTGAGTTCACAAGACCGGAAGTGGCCAATATTTTGATGGATTACTACAGAAACGTCGGGAGGGAAGAAAAATGAAAGTAGCCGTTATAGGGCTTGATTGCGCCGATCCAAAACTGGTTTTCGAAGAATTTTGGGATGAACTTCCAAGCATCCGCAAACTTGCAAAAAGCCATGGGCCACTCCACTCAACGATTCCTCCTATCACGGTCCCAGCTTGGATGAGCATGGTAACTTCCAAAGATCCTGGAGAGCTCGGAATATACGGATTCAGAAACAGAAAGAGCTATGACTACGATTCTGTATTTTTCGCGAATTCCCGCCTCATCAAATATCCAACCATTTGGGATACTCTAGGAGAGATGGGGTATAAATCCATAGCGCTGAGCGTTCCACTGACTTATCCTCCAAAAAAGATCAACGGATACCTGGTTACGAGTTTTCTCACTCCAAGCACAGAAGTGGAATACACCTATCCGCCGAATTTGAAAAAAGATATAGAAAAATGGGTGGGAGAGTATATGTTCGATGTTGAAAAGTTCAGAACCGAGAACAAGCAAATGGTGATAGATCAGGTATATGAGATGACACAAAAACGTTTTGAAGTCGCAAAACACTTGATCGTGGAGAAAGATTGGGATTTCTTCATGATGGTTGAAATAGGTGTAGATAGAATGCACCACGCTTTTTGGGCTCACCACGATCCAACACACTTCAAACACAACCCAAACAGCCCCTACAAAAACGCCATAAGAGATTACTACAGATATGTGGATGAAAAAATCGGTGAGCTCGTATCTTTGATGCCAGATGACACGGTGGTGATCATAGTTTCAGATCATGGAATCCAAAAGATGGATGGCGGAATATCTATAAACGACTGGCTCATAGAAAAGGGCTACTTGGTTCTCAAAGAAAAGCCAGAAAAGCCCACAAGAATAGGAAAGCTTATAGAAGAAGGCAAAATCGATTGGAGCAAAACTAAAGCCTGGGGGTTAGGCGGATACTACGGAAGACTCTTCATAAACGTTGAGGGAAGAGAGCCAAACGGAGTTGTGAAAAAATCAGAATATGAAGACTTCAGAGATCAGCTGGCAAGAGAACTCGAAGAGATAACGGATGAGCATGGAAACAACATAGGAACAAAAGTTTTCAAACCTGAAGAAGTTTACAAGGAGGTTAGAAACATCCCGCCAGATCTCATAATATACTTTGGGAATCTGAAGTGGCGCTCCATAGGAAGCGTTGGTAATGAGTCTATATGGCTTCATGAAAACGATACGGGCCCTGATGACGCGAACCATGCAGAGGACGGGATCATCATTTCAACAGACGGAACAGTGCCAAGGAGTATTTATGAGGTAAGGGATCTTGTGTTGAGTTTCTTCAAGTGAACGGGGGATTTTATTTGGAAACAAAGTACGACAAATACCTAAGGATGACTGCAAAGCAAGCTGGAGTGATCTTTTTCCACAAAGGTTCTGGGGTATTTCCTTGCATTCGCTTTGCAAGATGCGTTTGAAAGATTCCGTGAAAGATTCCGTGGATAATAACTTTTCCAGAGGAGATTCTGAGTATATTCGGGAAAGATTATACAGAAGCAAAAACGCTTTAATCTTGCTTGCAATTGGCCAGTTCGTCAACGCGGCAGTTGGATCAAATGGTTTGCTTCTATCTATGACGAAATATCAAAAATACGAGATGTTGAATGGCATACTGTCAGCTTCATTAAACACAGCGTTGAACTTCTTGATTGTTCCAAAGTACGGCATATTGGGATCGGCTGTTGAGGGTTCGCTAGCTATAGCGAGCGTGAATATAATAAAAATGGTAGAAGTGTATTGGACCTTGAAAATGTTTCCTTATAGCTTAAGGTATATAAAACCAATCGTATCAGGAATAGCTGTTTGGATCACTTTGACGCTTTTAAAACAGGTATTTCAAGGTATTACTCTGCTCCTTTTGGGGTTAGCTGTTAGTTTTGCTGTGGTGTTTCTTGTTCTCGTGCTTCTTGGACTTTTTGAGAAGGATAGGATGATTTTGAGGCTCTTCGGAATATATAAAAATTTGTAAATAGATAGTGGAAAAGGTTCGTCGTAGATCAACAAACAATTAATACTTCGAAAATAAGATGCATCTCTATAACTTAAAATGACCCATTACAAATAATTCATGGGGGGGAAATCGTGAATATTTTGTTTATAATTATAGATACTCTTCGATATGATTTTGTGGGTTATTCAAGGAATTTCAAAGGAAGCAAAACTCCTATTTTGGATGAAGTTGCTAAAGAATCCTTTGTTTACGACTACGCCTTTACTTCTGGCACAAGCACTCCATTCGCATTTCCTGGGATCCTGGCATCGGTTTACTCTTCCCAGTCAAGGAAACCAGGTGTTGTAGACGCAAAACGCACCTTTGCGGAGTATCTTAGACAAAAGGATTATCTTACACTGGGATTCAATGGGGGCAATGGGTTTGTATCGAACCTGTACGGTTATAATCGCGGAGTGTCCTATTTTAAAAAGCCTTTCTTTGTTAAACCGAGAAGTGGGTTAAGAAAGTGTTTGAAAAAAGTTTTAGATAAACTGAACCTTTATAATGCGATAAAGCAAATTAGGAGGAAAATTGAGCGAATTGAGCGAGCTCTTTTAAACAAACCTCTCATATATAGTGCTCAAGATCAAATAGAAGATTTATTCAGGGTGCTTCGTGAAAATAAAACAAGAAGATTCTTTGCTTTTATTGATTTTATGGAAGTACACGGACCATACTTTGGACTATGGAAAGAAAGCTTAAGAAATAGATTTAGAATGTATGATTTTATTATGGACAAATTGTATGGAAACCATGAAAGAAAATGGTTGGAGTTTAATAAGTATTTATATGCAAGAGGGTTAGAAATGATAGATCGGCAGATAGGAAATCTTTTGAATTTATTAGATATGATAGGATTGTTGAAAAACACTATTGTAGTAATTACATCAGATCACGGCGAGGAATTTCTTGAACATGGCAACTATGATCATTTACCAAAACCCTTTGATGAAATAATAAGAGTTCCATTGATCATAAAAGTGGGAAATGAAAAAATTAGTCCTATTGAAAGAGAATCTGAACGGGGAAAATTGGTTTCTTTGGTAGATCTCCTACCGTCAATCACTATGTACCTTTTTAATGAAAAACCGAAAGAATTTGTTGGGAAAAGTACATTGCTGAATGAGAATGAAGCGAGAGAATACATCTACAGTGAGGGCTTCAGGCAGATTAATGGAATAAGACACGACCCTGAAAAGAATGGACCTCTCAACTGGTGTATTCGCACAATGTCCTTAAAATATATCGAATTTAATGGCAATAGATATTTGTTTGACTTGAAATCCGACCCAAGGGAGCAGAAAGCTATTAGATTAAATCATGAAGATGAAATATCTTTGGAGTTGATGAATTATATAAGAGAATTTAAAAGAGAGTTATTACGCTATAGTTTGCAAACTCGCTTAAATTTCAAACTAAAATAGTGTGAATACTAAGCTCAACAAAAAAGAGCAGTATAATTCTTGAGAAGCTGTTTGTAAATTTAGATAAGTCTCCTTGATTTGCTTCGCCATACCCTTTGCGTTATCAAGTAAACATTAGAAAGCAGAGTGACAATTAGGAAAGCACTTACATGATTTCCGTAAGTACAGCAACAGCTATAATGCTGGCCGAGAATGTGGATATTTTTCTAGTTCTGATTTCTAGGGATAAAATCGTATGAAAGTGTTTGAGGTTCCGAAGAGTGCCATAACAGAAAGATGGAATGAATAGTAGAAAGCATAGCAGCTTCTAGGCTCGTCGAGTTCTATTGGATAGATGACTACAGGAGTTATGAAAAATGATATTAAAGTTCTCACACAAACCCTGAAATGGTATCCAAATTTTGAACCACATTAAAGTCGTTTTTAATTTATGAAGCCACTGACATCCTTTTCCCCGTAGTATATCCGGCGTTTTGTATCCCAGTGCTTGATGCTGCCTTTGACTGTTGTAATACTCCACCCATTCCTTCGTCTTCTCCTTGATCTCCTTTAGCGGGGGTATTCGTAAAAATTGTGTAAAAGGTTAGACTCAGATAGGGGGTGATGGTATGCCAAGAAAGAAGAAAGAAGATAGTCCATACAGCGATATGTTCATAAAGCCCGCTCCGTACATCTTGGGCAAAAAAGGAGTCAGGGCATCCCTCCCTGACCTCAATCCTTCAAGAGCTCATCAATGCTGCCTTAGAAGCAGAAAGACAACTCTACCTCCAACAGCATCCAGACAACTCCGCTAATGGATTCTATGACAGAAATCTCTACCTAACAATGGGAGATCTCAACATAAAAGTCCCTCGTGTCAGAATATCTGGCTCATTCCGCCCAGCTCTACTTCCAGACAAATGGAAAAAGGGTGGACAAAGATTATGAGAACTTACTCTTGGCTCTACTTGTAAACGAATACTCAAGGTCAAGGATAAAATCAACCTTGCAGACTTTAGGACTTCCCTACCGAGAGGAAGCCATAGAAGATTTAACAGATCTCATATACGATCACTTGGATGCATACAAAACCTCTCCACTTCCAGAGGAATTGTTCGCTGTATTTGTAGATGCGTACCACGGAAAGCTCAGAGATGAGAATGGTAAGGTAGTGGATGTGAGCATATTCATAGCCTTAGGTATAGATATGGATGGGTATAAACAGCCGCTGGGATACTGGGTCAAGCAAGGCAAGGAGAACAAAGACTTCTGGATGGAAGTGTTCCAGGACATGATATCTCGTGGAATGAGCAAGGTGGCTATATTCATCACAGATGATTTCAGAGGGATCACATCAGTCATAAAGAGACTTTTCCCTGGATCGGATCATCAGCTTTGCTGGGTACATTTAAAGAGGAATCTCAAGAGAGAGTTCAGCGGCAAAGGATATTCACAGATGAGGATGGTGCTGGACAAGATCAGATCGAGCTCCACGATAGAGGAAGGCAGGGGATACTTCAAAGAGCTTGTAGAGCTGATTAAGGAGAGAAAAGAAGCTCTGGGTAGGAATTATGAGGAGAGGGAGGAGAACTA
>JALVXE010000223.1 GCA_027038385.1 Thermotogaceae bacterium | reverse complement strand
TTTCCGAGTATGTATATCCTGTTCTCTATCTTTGGGATCGCCTTCGCGTAGTCATCCGTGAACAGTATCATGTCTCCTTTGGAAATCGTGTCTATTCCCTTCACTAAGAATGGTGTATCCCCTATGAAAGCGTGCACCTCGACAAAGAACTTTCCTATCATCGCTTCGTCGTTGTCCGTTATGACGAATATCGGTCTTCCACCAAACGCGGTCGAAAGTGGTTTGCCGTACCTTATCAGGAGTCCTATTATCAACGAAGTTCTCGGATCGAAGTAATTCGCGTTCACGCCCGCTATTGCCCCGGTCCTGTCTACCATACTCCTTATCGTCTCAAGGCTTCCAACCCCAGCTGCGGACACTTCGGGAACTATGGAAGCTCTTCTTAGATCTACAACCACGGAATCCACTATCATACTGTCTCCGTCTATTCTGACCTTTTCCCTCTTAAACGTCACTCCGTCGGATAGCTTCATCTTTCCAAAAAACTCAGTGGATTGTGGAACCATCCTTATCTCGACGGTATCGTTTCTGATGTGTATCACCGGACGAATGTATTGACTTATCTTGATGAACATCTGAAACTTTTCATCTTCGAACTTCCACTTGAACTTTTTGGATACCTCTAAAACCTTCCTAATAGGATAAGTAACTATATGGAGAACCCCGTTTTCCAAACTTGATTTGATCATGTCGTTTGGTATGGGCCCGTTGAACTTCAAAAATACGCTCCTGGAGGAGCTCGTAACCGATACGATACTCCTGTCCTTGAGAAATATTGCCATGCTATCCCCTGGCAAGCTTCTCCACCTGTATCCGGTTATCTTCTCCACAACCTCGGCGGAGACGTAAACCGTACTCCCAGAGAAAAGGGTTCCGCGCTCGCTTAAGGTATCCACGAAGTCCATCGTGACCTTTCCACTTTTTCTAAGAGTGACTATGTGATCCTTGAAGAAAAGATAGACAGGTCCTTTGACTGGGTTCCCAACGACTTGAATACCGAGAGGGGATAAGTCATCTGCGAGGAGGAATACCTCCCCTTTCTCCACCGTCTCGGATATATTCCAAACTTTGTCAGATACCACGTAATAGTTTGCAAACACTACAACGCCGAGTGTGATTATCAAGATGGCGATGATTTTCACTTCAGCGGATCACCTCGTATATCATCGGAAGCTTTTTCGCTTCTTCATCACCTATTTCGTATGCGTTCATCACTTTTTGGACGGCTTCTTCCAATTTGGACCTCTCTGAGTAGTAAATCAGGGCTATCGTTTCTCCCTCTTCAACTCTGTCTCCTATCTTTTTCAGTATCTTCAATCCAACGGAGTGATCTATTTCGTCGTCCTTCTTTATCCTACCAGCTCCCAGGAGTATGGAAGCTACTCCTATATCTTCCGTGTTTATCCTCTTTACGAAACCTCTCCTTTTCACTTTCACCTCGAAAATGTTTTTCGCTATTGGTAGAACGTTTTCTGGATCGTCCACGACCCTTTCGTCACCACCCTGAGCCTTCACGAGGTCTCTGAACTTCTCCAAAGCCTTTCTACTTTTCAGGTTTTTCAAAAGTTCCTTCTTCGCTTCCTCTCTGTCCATCTTTCCGGATAGCTCCACCATGTAAGATGACAATTCCAGGCACAATTCGAAGAACTTCTCGTCGTAGTTCCCCTTGAGGGTTTCCACAGCTTCCAGGACTTCCAGTGAATTTCCAACGAACTTTCCTAACGGTTCTTCCATGTTCGTTACGAGAGCGACCGTGTCTTTACCGTGCGCTTTCCCTATACCGACCATCGCCTTCGCCAGCTCGATGGCATCATCAACAGTTTTCATGAAAGCCCCACTTCCAGCTTTTACATCCAGGACGAAGGCATCTGCACCACCGGCGAGTTTCTTGCTCATGATGCTTGCAGATATCAGAGATATCTCGTCTACCGTTGCCGTGGTGTCTCTAAGCGCGTATATCTTCTTGTCAGCTGGTGCGAGGTTTGCAGTTTGGCCGGCTATCGCTATTCCATATTTCTTCACGTTCTCTTTGAATTTTTCCAAGCTCAGAGAGGTTTTGAACCCCGGTATGGACTCCAATTTATCTATAGTTCCCCCGGTGTGTCCCAAAGCCCTCCCTGACATCTTGGCTATGGGTACACCAACCGAAGCTACCATTGGTGCTACGACGAGTGTGGTTTTGTCTCCAACTCCGCCGCTTGAGTGCTTGTCGACGATCTTGTGCCCTATATCCGACAGATCTATCATGTCACCGGACCTCGCCATGACTTCGGTCAACGTTGCTCTTTCCTCATCGTCCAAGTGTTGGAAGAATATGGCCATCAGGAAGGCCGCCATCTGATAGTCTGGTATCTCCCCGTTGACATATCCCATGACCATGAACTCTATCTCTTCCTCACTCAGCTTTTCCCCGTCCCTCTTCTTCTTTATCACTTCGTAGGGTATCATCTTCCCCCTCCTTTTCCGGATCCGTGAATTTGTATCCTTTTCCCCTAACCGTGATTATATAACGAGGCTTGGATGGATTCTCCTCGATCTTCTTTCTCAGTCTTCTTATGTGAACATCAACTGTTCTCGTGTCGACGAAGTAATCGTAACCCCACAGCCTATCCAAAAGAGTCTCCCTGGAGAAAACCCTTCCCTCATTTTCAGCTAGGAAGCAGAGAAGATCGAACTCGAGAGGGGTGAGGTGTATACTCCTTCCACCCTTTCTAACTTCAAAGCTCTCTTTGTCTATCTCCAGGTTTCCAAATTGTAACCGTGGAGGATGCTTCTCTTCCCTCCTCGTATCCCAGTTTATTCTCCTGAATATCGCCTTTATCTTTGATATCAGCTCCTTCGTGTTAAAGGGCCTGGTTACATAGTCATCCGCCCCCATCTCGAGGGTGATTATCCTGTCGATTTCGCTCCCCCTTCCAAGGAATACCACAGGAACCGTTTCGTGTTCCTTCATAGTTCTTATCTCTCTTAAAAGTTCTTTCGATTCCAAGCCGTCCTCGATTATCACCAGATCGAACTTCTCTTTCTCCAGAGCATCCATCGCTTCCTGAAAGGAGCCTGCGACTGCAACATCGAAAGATTCAGATTTGAGTGCTTTAGATATCATGTTGCTCAGTTGCCTGTCGTTCTCAACCACCAAGATCTTCTGGTTCAATTTGAATCCCCTCCCACCCTACTTGAAAGCTCTTCTGAGTTTTCCACTCCTGATCCTCAGCTGCCCACAAGCCGCATCTATGTCGGTCCCCTTTTCTACCCTCACTTCTACCTCTATTCCGTGCCTTTCCAGTATCCTCTTGAACGCTTCAATTCTTCCTCTGGATGGCCTTCTGAAATCCCTAACAACGGGATTCACAGGTATGAGGTTCACGAAGACCTTCAAACCTTTGAGAACCTCGGCCAGTTTTTCCGCATCCGAATCGTAATCGTTAAACTCCTTGATCATTATGTATTCCACTGATACGCGGTTCTTGGTGATCTTCTGGTATTCTCTGGCAGCTTGGATTATCTCCTCTATGGGATACTTGACGTTTAAGGGAACCAGAAAATCTCTCTTGTGATTATAAGCCGCATGGAGTGAAATAGCCAGTCTCGCGTTCATACCATCCTCCGCGAAAGAGACTATCTTTCCTGGAATTCCAACGGTTGAGACGGTTATGTGCCTTATGCCTATCCCTATCATCTTCGGATGATTTACTATTTTCAAACTCTTTATCACGTTATCGTAGTTCAAGAAGGGTTCTCCCATTCCCATGTATACCACGTTTCCTATTCTAATCCTGGCTTCCTTCTCCATATGTATTATCTGGCTGACTATCTCCCCAGCCGATAGGTTTCTCATGAAACCACTCATCCCCGTAGCGCAGAATTTACATCCAACGGGGCACCCCACCTGTGTAGATATACAAGCGGAGATCCTGTTTGGATAGAATATCAGAACCGATTCTATCGTGTTCCCATCGTTCAACTTCCACAGGTACTTCGTCGTGCCGTCGATTTTTGAAACCTGCTTGTCCACGAGCTCGAGTTTGTCTACATAGTAGTTCTCTCCGAGGATCCTTCTGTATTCCTTTGAAAGATTGGTCATTTCGGAAAAATCTAGAACGTGTTTGTCGTATATCCAGTTGGCTATCTGGTCTGCTCGATACCTCTCCCACCCCAGTTTTTCCGTTATCTCAGATTTGAGTTCTTCGTAATCCATACTCATGATACTCTTCAACGGGTCATCACCTCCGAGCATTTATAGCATGGTGAACCCTTGGATTGAAGAGATCAGTGGCAGGGAACTTGAAAGATCTCCAGATCCTCAAGCCTCACGGATGTGAGGTATCCACCGTAAACACAGCCGGTATCTATTCCTATCTTGTCGTTGGATATGAGTGGTTTTTCCATGGGAGTGTGACCAAAGACCACGACTTTCCCCGGAAGGGGATTCACCGAGTATATGAACTCGTCTCTTATCCAGAGCATATCAAACTCGTCTTGATCTATCAATGGAACACCTGGCTTTACACCTCCGTGTACCATGAAGAACATTCCTTTCTCGTAAAAGGTCCTCAGAGATTCAAAGAAGTGAAGATACTTCCTAATTTCCACGGTACCTCCAAAGCTTCTCAACGTCGCATCCGCTCCGTTGAAGTGCCACGTCAAGCAATCACCTAGTTTCAAACACTTCAACATCATATCCTCGTGATTTCCCTTCAAAGGTGTCACCTTGTGATCGTTCGATAGATTCATCAAAAGGTTCACAACCTCTTTCGAGTTGGGCCCTCTGTCTATGTAATCGCCCAGGAAGACTATTTCATCTGCCTTCCTCAAAGGCAGTTTTTCCAAGAGTTTCATGAGATTTTCATACATTCCGTGGACATCACCTATAACGTACGTCATGCTATCACCTGTAAAGCGTTATCTTCCAGAAGTAAGATATCAGTATCCCGAGAAGCGGACTCATCCACCATGTAGGATTGTATTTCCTCAACTTCAAAATTCTGTACAAAAATCCGAGAGCGAGGGATAGATATGCCAAACCGATCTTTCCAGATAGAAGGAATATGAAAAAAGCCAGCCTTTCGGATATACCATCTATATCTGATATATCCTCTGGCCCTGGGTAGAAATTCCTGAACAAATACGTGACACCTGTGGATACAACTGACATTCCCATCAGATAATAAACGAACTCAGAAGTCAAAAAAGATTGGTTAAATCTGTCGTAAACCATCCAATTGGCAACAATTGCACCGGCAAGGAGTAGGAGCTCCAAGAGATCTATCATGCGTTTCTTACCGGAACCGTTTAATCTCACCCTCTCGAAATCTCCCCAGATGTGAAAAGCCATGAAAGAACCGAGGACGATCATTCCCCTCGTGTTGTTCAGAAGCGTGTCGAATGTGAACGCCAGTATCGCGAATACAGACCAAGCCATGTGCCCTAAGAGTTTTGTTCCCTTGTAGCTCCTGATCTTGTAGTTGTTAGTAAAGGAATGATCTGCAACGACATGCCCTAAAACTAGATGCATGTTTATCAAGTCTTATCCCTCCTCTTGTCTATCATAGGCAAAAATACGAATACAGTCAAAAGGAAACTCATTATAAGAGCTATCGCCACGGAGATTCCAA
>JALVXE010000222.1:5833-22174 GCA_027038385.1 Thermotogaceae bacterium | reverse complement strand
CTATCACCCTCCTTCAGCTTTCTCCCGTTTCTAGCGTCCAAAAATTTCATAGGCTTCTTACCAGGAAATTGGATCTTCTCTATGAGCAATTTCCCATCGCCACATCCTATCCACGCTCCTGCTTTCTCGATTTTCAGGATCTCTCCAGGTGTTGGGGATCCTTCGGTGATATCTCTCACCCCGAATAGTTTCACAGTGTTATCGCCAAGCTTTGAGAAGGTACCAGGTTTAGGATCGTATGCCCTTATCTTGTTTTTAACGACATCACATGGCTTTGAAAAATCCACGACAAGGTCCATTTTCGTGATCTTCGGAGCGTAGGTTGCCAGGGACTCATCTTGATCCCTCAATGGTATCTTCCCGATTTTGACAATCTCGAGGAATTCTGAGAGTATCTTCTTTCCCTCATCTATAAGCCTTTCTTGGAGTTCTCCAAAACTCTCAAAATCCCCCACCTCTATTTGTCTCTGAAGAACGATCGGGCCGGCGTCAAGCTTTGTAGAGAGTTTTATGAGAGTAACACCAGTCTCTCTCTCCCCATTCTCGAGTGCTCTGTTAACAGGCGATGCCCCCCGGTACTTTGGAAGGAGCGAAGGATGAACGTTGAATATTCCGAGTTTTGGAGCCTTGAGAGCGTTCTCTGGAATTATCTTTCCAAATGATATCAGTATCCCCAGATCGTATTCTTTCAAAATATCGACGATTTCCGAGATTTGTTCAGGTGCGAGCACATCCACACCTTTCTCGATCGCTAATTCTTTTACAGGCGTTGGCAGAAGTTTCTTTCCTCTTCCCTTTGGCCTATCGGGTTGCGTCACCACAAGATCAACGCCGAATCTAGAATCTATCATGAATTCAAGATGTTTTGCGGAATAATCATCGCTGCCGAAAAACACTATTTTCAAACCATCTCCCCCTTTTTCAAAATCTCGAAAGCGCAGCAATTGTAAGTTCTCTTTCCGTCAACAACTGGTTTCGTTATGCCGTCAACGAACGTGAGATTCCTCTGAAGTTCGCTCCTGTAAGATCCCTTGGGTTGCATACACCCGAGAAAGACAACCTTGAATCTATCACGTGCGATCTTGAAAACCTTCAGAACATCGTTTATATCTGGAGGATGGCAGTTTTCGAATGCAGTACCGGCTGTGGGTATGAAGACGTTCAGTACTATACGCTCGAAACTCCTCGACAGGATTTCAATTGCCCTGAATTCATGTGTTATCTCTCCACACATCACTCCTATGGTGAGATGAGGAACTACGCTCACATCGTAGGACTTCATAACGTCTATCTGTTCAAGCGGATCTCTACGGATCCTGTAAACCTCTTCCATGACATCTGGATCAGCAAAGAAATCCATGGAAATCACATCCGCAAGTTTGTTTGCAACTTCATTTCTCCTTCTTGGAAATCCTACATGAAAATTGTACCGAATGTTGTTATCTTTCTTCAGATCTGAGAGAAGCTTTTCCCATCTCTCAAATGGTATCTCACCATCCAGATCCATCCCGCCACTTATGAGAAAGATTTTTCTTCCCTCATCGACGAATTTCCCCATATCCCAGATCGGGATCATGTGTTTTAGATACACACCACCACAGTGCTTACAGTTCATCGGGCAGTTCGGTCCCGTCACGGATACCGGAACGACGTACCTCGTATCGACGAGTATCAAAGTCCCGCCTCCTCGAGGTATTCAAGCCACCCTGTTTTGGATGCGAAATCCAAATCAGAATAGCTTTCATAAACCTTTTCCAAGTCGCCAGGGTTAGGAAAGAGCACGTTCATCTCATATCCACCACTTGACCATTTGTAGGTCACAACACCATCTGGGATCTCTTCACCATAGGCCTTTAAAACTTCTCCTACGTCCTTTATGTATCTCTTGTAGGAATCGAAGTTTTCTAGATCGTGTGCGATATATTTCGTGATAGGTGTGGGAACACCTGAGATTATATCTTCGAATTTTGAGACTAACTTTTCTATCTTTGAGGTATCGAATACGGACAAGCTCCACTTTTGATAGGATTCCGAGTATTCCTCAGAGTACGAATTCTCAACATCCTTGGCTACATCCTCCGGATACCCGCTGAGATCCTTCAGGAAGGAATAGCTCCACCCATCTCCCGGTTCATAATCTCCCGACGCTATTATGTAACCCGCATCCTTTCTGAGCTGATAGATCACCTCAACTGATCCCATAAAGCACGCATCGAATCCGAGAAGATCTATTCCTAATCCGTCCAGAGCCATCGAGAGCTCTGGTAACGTTAAAGCGTCGTTAGATTCCTCATCGAGTGCAACTGCCCTTGATGAAAAATCATTTCTGTATTTCGAGTCCCCTATCCAGGAAGAGCCGTGGTCCCAGATTATCAGAAACTTTTTAGAATGATTTACCGAAAACTCTTTAACAAACTCCCTGAGCTCTTTTCCACTTCCGCTGTCTATCTGGGTCTTTCTCAACGCTCTCAGGCCCTCATCGGACATGGCAAGAATCTCGTCACTCGTTCCATCGAGTGCCACCAAGATCGAAGAGCTCGCACCGTAAAGTGATATCTCATCTAGATCTGGCTGAACGTATTCCCTCAAGCTGTTGTCTGCAGCCATCCAGATCAGAACTTGCCATTTTGGAGGGAATACTTTCAACGAGAATCTATCACCGTCAACGAAGACATCGTAAGTGCCTGGATCCTTGGCGAAAAAGTAAAAATGATCCTGGTTTTCGGTCAACGAGAGGTTTTTGATAACTGTTCCGTCGTGTTCCACAGATATCTCATGGTGCCCGGGATTTTTCAGATTCACCCTTACAAACCTTCCGGCGTAGTTATCGGAGGATGAAATGGGCTTCGTGAGAAAGCAACCACTTATCAGAAAGACCAATAACATTGAAGAAAGCGATAAAAGGGCCTTTTTCATCTTTTTACCTTCAACCTCTTCTTGTACTTCCTCTCGGACTTTTTCTTCTCTCTTCCGACCAAGTTGAACTCTTCGTGCACGGCTCTGACGCTCTCGACTTCCTTCTTCGCCTCCTCTTCCGCCTTTTCGCTGATCTTTACCACTCTCAGTATCCATTCTGCGGTCGTTTCAAAGACGTTTGCCATCATCTCGTCAAACATTCTATAGGTCTCCCTCTTGAATTCCAATATGGGATCCTTCTGACCGTATGCCCTAAGCCTGACAGCATCCTTCACGTGCTCAACTTCTTCCAGATATTGTCGCCAGTTCTCATCCACTATTCTGAGCATTAGAAATCTCATTATCCTTGGATATTCCTCACCAAGTTCCTCTTTTTTTTGCTGATAAGCATTCCAAAGTTTTTCTATGAGATACTCTCTTATCTGATCTTCCCTCGTGAACTCCTCCTTCGCCACGTCGGCCAAGCCTATTTCTTTTGGAAAGCTCGAGAATGATTCAGCCAAGCCCTTGAGGTTCCAATCTGTTTTCTGTATGAAGAATCCCATCCTCCTGTTGACTATATCTTCGAATATCTCCCTAACCTGGTCGTCGTAGTTTTCCTCCGTGAGTAGATAATCCCTGAAGGAGTAAATCGCGTCTCTTTGCTTGTCCAAAACCTCGTCCATCTCCATAAGGCTCTTTCTTATCGAGAAGTTTATCCCTTCGACTTTCTTCTGTATCTTCTCTATGAGCTTTGTAAGCATCGGATGATATATAGGTTCTCCGGGTTCTATTTTCAGCATGTTCATTATTTTCCCTATTTGCTCGGACCCGAATATCCTCAGGAGATCGTCTTCCAAAGATACGAAGAACCTCGACTCCCCGGGATCTCCCTGTCTTCCAGATCTTCCACGTAGCTGGTTGTCTATTCTCCTGGCTTCATGATGCTCCGTTCCTATGACGTAGAGCCCGCCGAGTTCCGCAACCCCAGGACCTAGCTTTATATCCGTTCCCCTACCTGCCATGTTCGTCGCTATCGTCACAGCTCCCATCTGACCGGCGTTCGCTATTATCTCAGCTTCTTTTTCGTGATGCTTCGCGTTCAAAACCTCGTGAGGGATCTCCTTCTTTTTGAGCATCTGGCTGAGCTTCTCGCTCTTCTCTATGGAAGTCGTCCCAACCAATATCGGTTGACCTTTTTCATGGCGCTCTACTATCTCCTTCACCACGGCTTCAAACTTTTCCTGCTCCGTTCTGTATATCAAATCGTCGTGATCCACCCTTATCATGGGCTTGTGAGTTGGAACGACCACGACTTCCATATCGTATACCTGGATGAACTCCTCTTCCTCCGTCTTCGCAGTTCCAGTCATACCGGCTAGCTTGTCATACATCCTGAAATAATTCTGAAAGGTTATCGTCGCATAAGTTATCGACTCCGATCTGACCGGAACTCCCTCTTTCGCCTCTATCGCCTGGTGAAGTCCGCCACTGTACCTCCTTCCTGGAAGGAGTCTTCCTGTAAACTCGTCAACTATCACTATCTGATTGTTCATCACGACGTAATCGACATCCCTTTTAAACAGGTGTAGCGCTTTCAGTGCGTTGAGAAGATGGTACAAAAGCTTCACGTTGGCGGGATCGTACAGGTTTTCCACGTTGAGCCTTCTCTCGGCCTTCTCTATCCCCTTCTCTGTAAGTATAACCGTGCGGGCTTTCTCGTCTATTACGAAATCCTCATCCCTTTTAAACGCCTTGGCCAGCTGTGCGAAGAACTTATAAACGGAGGGGTTCTCTTTGGAAGGTCCTGAAATTATCAAGGGCGTCCTGGCTTCGTCTATGAGTATTGAGTCAACCTCGTCAACTATGGCGTAAAAGTGTCCTCTTTGGGTCTTATCCTCTACGTCGTATACCAGGTTGTCTCTGAGATAATCGAAACCAAACTCGTTGTTGGTTCCGTAGGTTATATCCTTATCGTACGCTTCTCTTCTTGAAATCTCCCTTATCTCCACTTGAAAAGCTTCTAAAGCTTCTCTGTTCATCATGGATTCATCGAGAAGCTCTCCATCGTAATCAAGTGGCCAAGCAGACGCGTTCCCTTCTATAGCTCTTTTGGCTTTTTCTGGATCTTTCCAGACAACTTCATAGCTCTTTCCCAGTTGATTTATCACCCCAACTGATAGTCCAAGAGATAGGTAAACGGGTCCCATCCACATGGCGTCTCTTCTCGCCAAGTAATCGTTCACGGTCACCAAGTGAACTCCTTTACCAGCGAGAGCGTTTAAATAGATCGGCATCGTCGCGGCCAAAGTCTTTCCTTCTCCTGTTTTCATCTCAGCTATCTTACCGTCATGCAGGACGAGTCCGCCTATAACCTGAACATCAAAGGGGCGCATCCCAAGAGTTCTCTTGGCTGCTTCTCTCGCTAGTGCGAACGCTTCGACTATCGCATCGTCCAAACTTCTACCGTTTTGAATCTCCCTTCTCAAAGATTTCGCTCTCTCGATTATTTCTTTGAATTTCTCCTTCTTTAGTTCCTCTCCAAATTCGTTTATCTTCTGAACGACTTTTCTGTATTTCTTTACGTATCTTTCGTTTTTGTCAAAGAACTTGAGTATCTCACATCACCTCCAATATGTATAGAAACCTTCCGGTTTCATAAGTCTGGAAAAACAGCATCTTGGACGAGACATCGAGCCCTGTCACATTTTTCAGGACATTCCCAAGGTCCAGGTAGGCTCTGCTTATATCCCTTTTGTAAGGAATGAAAGAGGAAAGATAGTTGAACGTTGGATCATCCAGAAGCTTTTTCCTTCTAGAATAGGCTGCGTATTTCTCTCTGCTGATGTTTGAGACTACAAAGCGACCTCCGTATGTAAAGAAGTGCAGCTTCTCTCCACCTATATCGAGTATCCATCCGTTCTCCTCGCTCTCGGCACCGTATTTCTCAAGGGTCTTTTCTATATCTTTGAAATTCTCCTTAGATTCTTTGAACACTGCCGCAAAGGTCACGTTAGATGCTGCAGATATATCACCTATTATGTAGATCTTTCCCTGAGCACCTTTCACAACGCTGGAAACGATGTCGGATACCTTCTTTATCTCTCCACCTTTTCCAGAGAACCACGATGTAACCTTTTCAACTGCTTCCGCAGAGCTCTTCGCCGATATGCCAACGAAGTAGTTCCCCATGAACGGTATTTCCCCCATATCACTTGATCCAACCAGATAGGCTTTTGGCTTCTCCAGATTTCCTTTAACGAATTGGTCCACCCTGAGGACCAATTTTCCGTTTTCCACCTTCACGAGGAGTTCCAAATGATCCGTGGTGATATCTCCTTTAACTTTGACTCCCATGTCTATTTTCAAGGAGTTTCCACGAAAGTAACCCTTTATGAAGCCCTTCTTGGAGAGTATGGACGAGGCTTCTTCAGTTAAACCTCCAGCGGGCTTTGAATAGTTCGCCAGCGCAGAACTCAGGCTTCCCTTGCTACCACTCATGATGACGTAGTCGTCAATCGATCTAGCGAATATTGTCACATGGCTGTCTCTCATAGTGTATAAACCGCTCGATTC
Source organism: Thermotogaceae bacterium (assembly GCA_027038385.1). Lineage (GTDB taxonomy): Bacteria > Thermotogota > Thermotogae > Thermotogales > Thermotogaceae > WGAO01. Next base: position 15,703 of record JALVXE010000222.1, on the reverse strand, counting down.
TTCACTCAGTTTCAGATCCAAAAGGGTAGACATGAATTTCATGAAATCGCTTGGTGAAGATGACTTCAGGGCTATTATCGTGTTGGATCCAAGGTTTTTCAGAAGGTCCATGTAGTAATTCAGATCCAGGGAGGTGAGAGAGTTCAAGTCCACAGATATACCCTTGGATGATATGATGAAGTCGTGAGAGATAGCCTTCATGAAGACGTCTTTTGATACACCACTCTTCTTTTCAACTTCATCCATCATAGAGTTGAATATGTATTCAACCCCAAGTCCTTTCTCTCCAAGGGCGAAGGAAAAAAGAGGAACATCCTTCAGCTTCTGGTAGTTTTCAGACGGGTTGGCAACGTATATGATGAAATCGTAATCTGGTGGAACGAAATCGGTGATTTTTCCTGCAAAAGCGATCATTGAAGCCACTAAAAGAAGAATCACTATTTTTCTCATCATTCGGTCCCCTCCAAGTTGAAATATCTCCACGCGTCTTCCACAACACCTTCGATATCTAGATCATCATGGCATTTTCCAAGCCTTGTGTGAACGAAATATTCTATGTTTCCCTTCGCTCCTCGAATCTTAGAAAAGGTCAAACCGCATGGTGAGAATCCTCTCTCTCTCAAATTTCTTATTATATCTCCAATTACATCGATGTGCACACGTTTATTCAAGGCCAGCCCTTTTTTAACCTCGTTCTTTTTGGCTTCAAACTGTGGTTTGATCAGAAGAACGGCTTCCCCGCCATGTTTCAAAACTCTTGTAAACGCCGGGATGATCTTCTTCAAAGAGATGAAAGAGACATCACAGGTTATCAAGTCGACTTTTTCTCCACACGTGTCCTCATCTAGATACCTCGCATTCACCTTCTCCATAACCACTACTCTTGGATCGTTTCTCAGCTTCCAGTGAAGTTGACCTCTTCCGACATCCACGGCGTACACTCTTTTTGCGCCGTTTTGAAGGCGAACGTCTGTGACTCCACCTGTAGAAGCTCCAACATCGCAGGCTACCTTTCCAGAAATCTCGAATTTAAATACCTCCCAAGCGGATTCAATTTTGTATCCACCGCGGCTCACGTACTTTTCAGGGGTTTTAACAGATATCGCAGCGTCGGTGGTGAAACTTCTAGAGGGCTTATCCACTTTTTCCCCGTTCACGAACACCACTCCAGCCATTATCAACCTCTTGGCTTTCTCCCTCGTCTCAACAAGCCCACGCTTGACGAGAAGAAGATCTATTCTCATTCTTTGAACTTCACGAGCCATACTCCGTCATCTCCGATAACCATCAAGCATCCATTAACGAACTTAAAACTCTTTGCTTTGAGGAAGAGCTTTCTTCCGAGGACTGATATCCCGTTTTTCTCAACCACAACAGCGTAACCGTTGTGAAGCCTCGCACACTTTCCGTAGATCTTCTCACCTTTCACAACACAGAAATTCTCGCCATTCATAAAAAGCACCTTGCCCTTCAGGAAATCGAATCCGTAACTTCCTGGAACTCTTTTTGAGTAAACTACGTTCTCACGTTGAAGGTCGACTTCTCTGTAGTAGCCACAAACATCGAGAACGTGTAGTTTTTCGTCGTTCCAGTACCATTCCAGAGGCGTACACGACACCTTCTTTCTCCAGGATCCGTCCACAGCCTCTATGTACCCATCTGCTTCGAGGATGAAATCTCTGTAGACGTCTACAGCCGTTGATTTGAGCATCCTTTTATCCTTTCCAATCACGCGATCCGGAAGGACTACATCCCCGTTCCAAAATCCCACTGGAACCATATCGACTCTGTATGTCTTTCCATCAAAAGTCAGAACTCCGGAAGAATAAATCGCAACTTTTCTTCCTATCTGGAAAATCATCTCAACATCTTTGAAGAATCTAGCCGTTTCGACGTTCATCCCGTCTTTTCCGGCGAAGAAAAGATTCCCATCTATTTCGTGGAAACCTCTTTCAACATTGGTTGCAGTGCCGTCAAGGTATATTTTGTAGACGTTTTTTGAAGAGAATACGTACCTGGATGGTTCGTCCATGCTGGAAATCTCCGCCGATACTCCGTCCGGAGAGAACTTTATCAAAAAGCCTTTGCCTGGTGTTTTGTAACATCCAATTGTTTTCTTCAAACCAATCTTGAGATCTTCAGACAGACTGGAAATCTCGGACGGTGAATTGTAGTTATCCCATTCCTCATCTTTGTATCGAATCCAGATTGCGACGTTTTTTGACTGTTCATCAGCTCTGATGAACAGAGGGGATCCACCACCGGTTAGTATTCCACACTCTTTCAAGGCCACGTGAACGGTTTTCTCAACGTCCTCTGGACCGGAGTAGATCAGATCTACAGATGGAAGGGATTGCCATTCCCTTATAAGAGAAAGTTCATCCACCCCGGGTGGGGAATCCGAGACGTATATAACGGCGGATCCGTTCATGTAAACGTAGATTCCAAGCGCCGTCGTTATCAAAATCGAACTGAGTACAAATACAAACCATTTGGTGGAGCTGATCCAGGAGCTTTCGATCTGTCTCGAGAATCCAGGAGCTCCTTCACGTTGATCGGTTCCCAATCTCCGACTCCCACCTTCACGAGTGCTCCAACTATATTCCTCACCATTCTCCTCAGAAACGATCTTCCTTCCACTCGGAATAGCAGAATCCCTCCTTTCATTCTTAAAATGCGTATTCTGTAGATCACCCTTATCGGACTTCTTTTATCGTCCGGATCACTCTTTTTGAACGCCGTGAAGTCGTGTTCTCCTTCAAGATATCTTGCTGCCTCTCTCATGGAGTTTAGGTCCAGATCGTATGGGAACCACCAAACGTAGTTCCTTCTGAATATGTCTGGGTATTTGGTGTTCAGAATGTAATAGTGATATATCCTCTTCTTCACTTCGGACCTTGGGTTGAACTTTTCAGGAAGATCCACAACTTCTTTGACATACACATCTTGTGGGAGGTTCGCATTCATAGCGTTTTTGATATCTTCATTTGTCATCCTCGGGTTAGGACAGTCGAAAGTCACAAGCTGCTCACAAGCGTGCACTCCAGCGTCTGTTCTACCAGCAGCGTGCGTGTAAACCCTGTACTTGAATATCCTTTCGAGAGCTCCCTCCAGAACACCTTGCACCGTCCTCACCTTTGGTTGACCTTGGTATCCATAAAACGCACTTCCGTCGTACATGACGATGGCTCCAACTCGTCTTTTCAACTCTACTCTCTCCTTTGGTGTAAAATATCCTAAGGTTTATTTTACATTATCTGGAGGGGATAATGTGATTCGCTATCTATCGATCGCAGTTATCGCAATGATGTATGCCATTGCCATGGCGGTATCCGTCGTAACAGCGTACCTTGAGTCTCCCGATATGATGGTCGTAACGGATATAAGCGATCCCGCAAATCCGAAGATGGTCAGGTATTACAAACTCAATTCGAAGGCCGACGATATCCTTGTGACGGGGAATTTGATATTCATCAAGCATGACAGATCCATAGAAACCCTGGTGGTTGGGGAGAACGGAGATGTCGTCAAAAAATCGGAGAAGGATTTCTCATTTCAAATCTCAAGTTTCGACGTGAAGGGTAAAGAAATAGCCGTGTCCTACGACGGGACGATATACATCATGGACCCGGATTTTAAAGTTCTAGGAACGCTTTCGACAAGATGGAAGATAATCAACATGAGATTTCTAAGCGATAAGTATCTCGTCGTCAACTTCGGAGAAAACGGCGTGGGGATGATCAACGTAGAGAATCCTTCAGATCCGCGGATAGTTTGGAGACTCGAAGCACGTCTCGAAAAGGTTGTGGAGGTCATACCAAGTGATGAGAACCTGTTCGCTATATGTGAGAGTGGGATGATATTCGTTGTGAACGTGAGCGATCCCATGAGACCTAAAGTCATCAAGTACACATACCTTCCAGAGAACGCGGAAAAAGGAATACTGTACAAGAATTTCCTTGTAGTTTCATCACCATCTGGGAAGATATCCGTCTTGGACGTATCCGATCCGTTCGAACCAAAACTCCTCTTCAGTAAGTATATGGGAGCAGATGTATCCGATATAGATGTCGTCTTCGGATACATATACGTTGCGAAAGACAAGGGAATGTACATATACAAACTCGGAAAGTTTGGCCTGAGTTTTCTGAATTACGTTCCTGCGATGAGTGTGAAGCTATTTGCAAGGAAGAGAGTTTCTCCCGCAAAGAAAATGCCTCCCGGAAGTGTTATGTGGAGCTATTCTGCAGCTAGCGAAATCAGATCTGCTCCTATGATCATGGACGGAAAGATATTCTTCGCCTCGGTGAACGGAGGTATATTCTCACTCGATGAATCCGGCAAGTTCCTTTGGAGTTACAGGGCGAGATTTCTCATAACCTCTCCGGTTGTTGGCAGAAAGGGAAAGATATTCGTAGGAAGCTGGGATAACTACATCTATGTCGTGGACGAAAGTGGGAATCTCGTTTGGAGAACGAGACTCGGTGGAGACATCACGAAACCGGTGACCGTGGACGAAGATAGGGTGTATGTTGGATCTGAGGATGGCTACTTGTATGCCATTGAAAATGGAAAAATCGTTTGGAAAAGGGAGCTATCTGGTTGGATGACGACGAACATAATTCTCTACGGCGATGGCCAAATAGTTTTTGGCACGAGTAGTGGAGAAGTTTATGCCGTTTCTTACTCTGGGAACGTCCTTTGGGAATTCGACGCAGGCGGATGGGTATCATCTTATATGGCCGCTGACGATGATGGAAACATATACTTCGGTACGACGAATGGAGTTCTCTTCGCAATCAGCAAGAAGGGGAAGATAATTTGGAAGTACGACGCGGGTGATGAGATATCTTCAGGACCTGTGGTTGATTCCTACGGCAGGGTCATATTTGGAACCAGAGGAGGAAAGATAATCTCCCTTGATAGGGAAGGAAATCTCATGTGGACGTACAACGCTGGAAGTTCCATAACCTCCGACCCAGCGGTGTCAAAAGAGGGCTTTTTGTTCTTTGGAACGGAAGACGGGTACCTCTACGCGTTGAACCTGGATGGAACGCTGAGGTGGAAAGTGTCCACAGCTGGCAAGGTTGTTGCTTCTCCAGTCGTGAGTAAAAACGCTGTGTACTTTGGATCAACGGATGGAAAGATCTATGCAGTTTACGAACTTACAGACGGGATTGATGATGGTCCCTGGCCGATGTGCTGTGGTAATCCAAACCACCTAAAAGTTGTGAAATACTAATTCCGCTGAAAAAACAATCAAGTTTGATCGATCACCATAGCTTCCTGAGTTTCCTCAGAATTGAGATTGTTTCTGTAATTTTACCTATTCATTACAGTTCAGTAAACTGTAACATTCCTGTCACGTTTCTGGTAAAATTCTGCAGGCGTTTGGGAGGAGAGAATATGCTTGAAGGTTTGCAGGAGAAGCTTTCAAAAGTTTTCAAGAGTATATCTGGGAAAGGGAGACTGACAGAAAAGAACATATCCGATGCCGTCAGGCAGGTTAAACTGTCTCTCCTTGAAGCTGATGTCAACTACAAGGTTGTCAAGGATTTCATAAACTCGGTTAAAGAGAAGGCTCTTGGTGAGGAGGTTTTAAAGAGTTTTACACCAGAGCAGCAGTTCATAAAGATAATCAGGGACGAACTCATGAAGATAATGGGAGATCATGTGGAAGATTTAAAGCTTTCTAAAAAGCCCTCACCGATTATGCTTGTGGGCCTTCAAGGCTCTGGGAAAACCACTACAGCAGCAAAGCTCGCGAATTTTTTGAGAAGGTCTGGGAAGAGGCCAATCCTTGTGGCGGCAGATGTCTACAGACCTGCGGCCATAGATCAGCTTGAGAAGCTTGGAAAACTGATCGATGTGGAAGTTTTCACTGGAGATAAAAAGAATCCCGAGAAGATAGTCAAAGACGCGCTTGAAAGAGCAAAAGATGAATTTGACGTGATGATAGTCGACACTGCGGGAAGACTTCACATAGACGATGAGATGATGGAAGAGCTCGCGAGGTTGAAAGATATTCTCCAGCCAGATGAGATTCTCCTTGTTGTCGATGCGATGATGGGGCAGGACGCAGTGAACGCCGCAAAGGTGTTCGATGAGAAGTTGGACCTAACGGGATTCATAGTCACGAAGCTAGATGGTGACGCAAGGGGTGGAGTGATTCTTTCTATAAGCTACATTCTGGGGAAGCCTGTGAAGTTCATAGGAATTGGGGAGAAAATCGATGCGCTCGAGAAATTCTATCCTGACAGAATGGCATCAAGGATTCTGGGTATGGGAGATGTTCTGTCCCTCATAGAGAGGATAGAGAAAGACCTTGACAAAGAGAAGATGGAAAAAACGGCTAAAAGATTTCTAAAAGCCGAGTTCACTCTGGAGGATTTCTTGGAGCAGATAAGACAGATAAAGAAGATGGGGATAGACAAGATCGTTGAGATGCTGCCGTCTCAGCTCAAAATCCCGGATATGGATTTGGCAACGAGTGAGAAGGAGCTCAAAAAGATCGAAGCGATAATAAATTCCATGACACCAGAAGAGAGAAGAAAACCATGGATAGTTGATTACTCGAGAAAGAAGAGAATAGCGAAGGGAAGCGGAACGACGGTGCAGGATGTGAACAAGCTCTTGAAGAGCTACGATGAGATGAAGAAGATGATGAAGAGATTCAAAAAGGGAAGAATACCGTTTATGAAGTTCTGACAGGAGGTGATCGTGTGGTAAGGATCAGGCTCACAAGGATGGGTAAGAGAAACAGACCGTTCTACAGGATAGTCGTGGTGGATCAGAGGAAGAAGAGAGACGGAGCATACATAGAGTCTCTTGGGTACTATGATCCGGTGAGGGATCCAGCCGAGATGAAGGTTGACGTTGACAAAGCAGTCGAGTGGATTCTCAAAGGAGCGCAACCGAGCAAGACGGTTAGGGATATCTTCAGAAAGTTTGGTGTAATGAAGAAGGTTCACGAAGCCAAGTACGGTAAGAAGGAGGATGAAGGCGAATGAAAGAGATCCTTGAACACATTTTGAAGGGTCTCGTTCGCCATCCAGAGGATGTCGTGGTGGTAGAGCTGGAAAACGAAGGGAAGGTCTACGAGATAGTGGTGAACGATGAAGATGTGGGACAGGTCATAGGAAAAGACGGCAGAACGATAAAGAGTATAAAGATCCTTTTGTCGTCGCTGGCAGATGGAGAGGAATTCACTCTCAAGGTGGTGAGGTCGTGAATCCGAGGATCGAGAAGATCCTCAAGGAAATGGTACCAGTAGGAGTTTTGGGAAAAACTCACGGCCTTGCCGGAGAGGTGAGACTTTTTCCTCTGACAAACGTTCCAGAAATCATAGAGAATTTAGACGAAGTGTTTCTCTACAGCGAAGAGAAAGATAGGGGATTTTTCTTGAAAATTGAAAGCATGAGACTAGGTCCGAAGTCACTTCTTGTGAAGTTTGAAGAGTTCGATGACAGGGAGACCTCTAAGATCCTGGAAGGGTTCAAAGTTTATATAAAAAGAGAGGATCTTCCAGAGCTCGAAGAGGATGAGTACTATTTCGAAGAGATATTTGACTGCGAGGTTTACGAAGATGGAAAAGACATAGGAAAAGTCGTAGACATAATAGAGACCGGTTCAAACGGGGTATTGGTTGTAAGAAACGATGAGGGGGAAGAAAGACTAGTTCCGATGATAAGGGACTATGTAGAGGACGTGGACATAAATAGCAAAACTATAAAGATAAGGAAGATGGAATGGATATGAGGTTCTCCGTCGTGACGATCTTTCCGGATATGATCGAAGCCTTCAAAAAGTTCGGTGTGGTAGCTCAGGCGATAGCCGAAGGAATTATAGAAGTAAACGTTTACAACTTGAGAGACTTCACAACAGACAAACACAGGGTAGTGGATGATTACCCGTTTGGCGGAGGACCCGGAATGGTGATGAAGGCGGAGCCTTTCTTCAGATTTTACGATTTCTATTTGAAGGAGTTCGGGAAACCCTATGTGGTTCTGACGTCACCGCAAGGAAGGATCTTTGACAACGAAAAAGCGATGGAACTATCTCAAAAAAAAGATGTGGTTATCTTTTGCGGAAGATACGAAGGGATAGACGAAAGGGTAATGGATATAGTAGACGAGGAGATCTCAATAGGAGACTACGTTCTAACTGGTGGAGAGCTCGCCGCCATGGTGATAGTAGACGCGACGTCTAGATTCGTCCCCGGAGTAGTAGATGAAGAATCCGTTAAAAGAGAATCTTTCATGAAGGATCTTTTAGATCATCCAGTTTACACAAGACCGAGGAATGTTCGTGGAAAAAGCGTTCCAGAGGTTCTCTTGAGTGGGGATCATGAAAGGATAGAAGTTTGGAGAAGGAAAGAGTCGATGAAAAAGACCATTCTCAAAAGACCAGATCTTTTCTTGAAGAAGGAAAGCTTTGACAGGATCGATAAACTTTCCATTATAGAGCTGTTCAGGGAGCTGATCAAAAGTGCTCAATAAGATATACGTTGCTCTTATCCACTATCCGGTGCTGGGCAGAGATGGAAGGATAATCTCATCCGCCGTGACAAACCTCGATGTTCACGATATAGCCAGAACTAGCAGAACCTACGGTATAAAGGGATACTACATAGTTACGAATCTCCCAGCGCAGAAAGACATAGTGGAAAAGGTCCTGAACTTTTGGACCGAAGGGTTTGGAAAAAACTACAATCCGTCAAGACGCGAAGCTTTAAAGCTCGTGAGAGTGAAAGAATATTTAGAAGAAGTTTTAGAAGATATAGAGGAAAACGAAGGGGAAAAGCCAGTCATATTCTTCACTTCGGCAAAGAAAAGAGAAAATTCTATAAGCTTTGAAAAAGCTTCGAAAATTCTGAGAGAAGAGAAAAGACCTTCTCTCATACTCTTTGGAACGAGTTGGGGACTTCCAAACGAGATATTGGAGATCTCTGATTACGTTATAGAGCCCGTCAGGGCGAGTAGCGATTACAACCATCTGTCAGTTCGCGCCGCGGCGGCGATAATCATCGACAGATTGATAGGAGAAGAAACGACAATAGGGAGGGATGACTCATGAGTATGGATCACCTTGTAAGGATCGTTGAGAAAGATTACCTGAAGAAAGACATTCCAGAGATAAGGCCAGGGGATACGGTGAAACTCCACTTGAAAGTCAAGGAGGGTAACAGGGAGAGAACGCAGGTATTCCAGGGGATAGTCATAGCGATCAGAGGCTCTGGGCTCTCCAGAACGATTACCGTTAGAAGGATAGCGAGCGGGGGAATTGGGGTTGAAAGGATAGTTCCGATTCACTCGCCAGCCCTTGAAAAGATTGAGGTTGTCAGGAAGGGTAAAGTGAGAAGGGCAAAACTGTACTATTTGAGAAATATCAAAGGCAAGATAAAGATAAAAGAGAGAAGGTGAGCCGCCTTTTCAAGGCGGCTTCTTTGTGCGAGAAGGTTTTTAGTAAAATAGATCGAGGGGGTGAAAAGATGAAAAAAGGTGAAAAGATGCTATCTTTCGTCAAATATGAGAAGGAACTTGAGAGTGATTACAGGAGGGCGCTGGATGAAATAAAACGTCCTGAGGAGATATACAAGGCTTTTGCTGAATACGCCTTCAGGTTTCTAAAGATGGTGAAGAAAGACCTAGAAGATGGCATGAAAGATCAGATAAAGCTCCTTCCAGATGATGAGGATTTTGAGATTGGAGACAGATTGACTGAGGAGCTAGGCGAGCTCGTAGAGAAGAGTGATCTGATGGCTATACTGAAGAGGATGGCGGAATCCGCTTCACATAGGTACCTGAAGTTGAAAAAAGACGATGAAAGAACTGATCTCTTCCGACTTGGAGACAGCTCGAAGATAAGATA
>JALVXE010000222.1:0-5823 GCA_027038385.1 Thermotogaceae bacterium | reverse complement strand
GATAAGATAAGGATTTTTTAATGATTTTCCGATAAGATGTCTTGTAGTTTCTTGATCTATAAAACTTTCGTAAGGAGGGCTCGAAGTGGGATTTATAAAGAAAAACCTTGTCAAGATAAGGGCAGTAACATCAACATTGCTTTTGGTAATTTCAGTCGTAGTCACCTTCACGGGAGTAGGGCTGTTTCTAGCTCCCTCTGGAAGGATAGCACGAGAAACAGGATGGACCTTCTTTGGCTTTGAAAAAATTCAACTAGAGAAGCTTCACACGTTAACTGGATTTATTATGGTGGGCCTTATAGTATTTCATTTCATAATAAATTATTCTATGTATGCCAACGAAATGAAGATATTGCTAAGGAGAAAGAAAAACAAATGGGCCAAACACGCACACAGAAAAGAGGTATACCACAAGGTATACCTCTTTTTTTATTTCTAAGAATTCTCTAAGGATTCCTCTCTAAAATCCACCATGAAGAGTTTAAAGAAGGAGGTGATTTTCATGAGGAAGCTTTTGGCCGGTTTAGTCACAGCCTTTGCGATCCTGAGTTTTGCATACCACGGTGGTGGGATTTTGCCGTTCATTTGGAACAACCTCGAGACGATCAGCGCATCTGGAAGTGTGACAGCATTTGGATTCTACGACGGGAGGTTCTTCATAAAGGTCAGCGACGGGAAGGAGAATTACTACACCCTGATGCCACTAAGAGTGCTGGCATCAGAGAAGGTAGACCTGAAGATGGGGGAAAAGGTCGATTTCATGGGAAAGGTTTTAAAGGGTAAGAGGACACTCGTCATACCGACCCAGTTATCTTTGGACAACAAGATATTTGACCTCATCCCGAGGGATCATCCGAATTCGATGAGACCTCCAGAGCCAAAAAGACCAACTGGGAATCGGGAAGATAGAAGGTCGGCAAGACTTGAGATGATGAAAAGATATGTGATGAAGAGACTCGAGGACAGGAGGAAATTCTTCAAGCTCGTTTGGGATAACCTTCCAAGCGCCAGGATATCGGGAAAAGTCCTCGGGATTGTGAACAGGGACGGAAGGTTGTTTTTGAAAATCTCCTCCGGATCTGGAGAAATCTTAGTCGTTTTTCCTGCCTCGATGATATCAAGCAAAAACATCGTTTTGGACGAGAACACAATCGTTCAGGTGAGTGGAAGGAGGCTAGCCAGCAACGTTGTGATAATCGTTCCAGAGAAAATCTCGATCAATGGGAAGGAGTTTAACGTGGTCAAGATCTTTGAGAGGGAAAATAGGTTGATGGAGGAAAGACGCGGCAAGATGGAACCTCACAGACCACCACTTAGAAGACCCGATTTTTGAGAGAAGAGGGCGCGTTGCGCCCTCTTAACTTCTCACGATCTGACTGTTTTTCAACCTGTCCACAAACTTTCCAGAGTAGTATATTATGTCTCCAGCTCCTATGAAGAGATAGACCGTGTTGTCTTTGATCTCCAGAGAATCTGTGAACTCATCCAGGTTCTCTATGAACTTTGCACTCCTTCCAAGCTCTAAAAGCTCGTCAACTATCATTCTCGAACTTATTCCAAGCTTTTTCTCAAAAGCTCCGTATATCTCGGTTATGTATATGTCATCAGCTCCGAGAACCGACCGGGCGAGCTTCCCGTTTTCCCTCAACGTTCTTGAATACCTGTGAGGCTGAAAGATCGCGACTATCTTTTCTTTTGGGAATACCTCCCTCACGGTCTTTATGAGGTTTTCAACCTCTTCTGGGGTGTGAGCGTAGTCGTCCAGCACGAAGATCCTCTCGACATCTGAGGAAAAGGATATGGTGAACCTCCTGTAGACGCTCTGAAAATCCTTCAGTGATCCAGCGACGTCGTCTACATCGTAGCCTATCGTGCTCAGGAGTGCTATCACAGCAAGTGCGTTCAAGCAGTTGTGAAATCCAGGAACGATCAGTTCAGCGGAGTGAAGAACTCCACTGGGATCTTCGAACGTAAAACTTTGAAGTCTTCCGAGAACTCTTCTCTCGAGGAACTTAAAATCACCCTTACCCACTCCGAAGGTGACGTTTCCAAGAACCGACGTTATCTCATCATCGGCGAATGTAACGACCACACCCTTGACGTTTGAAACGAGATCCACAAACGATTTGACATACCTTCTCTTGTCTCCATAACTTTCAAGGTGATCTCCCCTAGCGTTTGTTATTATTAGGTGATCTATGACATAACTCGAAAATGTTGGGACACTCTCGTCCAGTTCGAAGACTACCCCTTTCTCTCCTCGGGAGTAGTTCCCGTGTTCAAGATCTGGATGAATTCCGCCCAAAAATGCGTAAGGATCACCACCGAGTTTCTTCAGAGCGTGGTATATCATGGCAGTCGTCGTTGTCTTTCCATCGGTTCCGGTTACCGCAAAAGATGGATGGAGCCCTTTCACCACCTCTCTGAGAGATTCGTCTCGAGCAGATACCGGGATCCCCAGCTTTTTCGCCTTTATAACTTCAGGGTTATCTTGACCAACTGCCCTTGTTACAACGACTTCATCCACATCATCACTCAGAAATTCTTCTGAATGACCTATTCGTACGTCTATACCGAGGTTTTTCAAATAATCCGTTCTATCGTTAACCTCTATATTACTTCCCGTTACTTCCTCCCCGTTGAGAAGCCAATGCAAAGCGAGAGCACTCATACCTATTCCACCTATCCCAACCATGTGGATTTTCACCGTATCGCCTCCATTATCTCTTTGTAAACAAGCTTTGCTGGATTGGAAACACCAAAATTATGATTGTAAACCGCTCTACGCACAAATTCAACAATCGTCTCTGGAGAAGGATCTACCAAAATCTTTCCATATCCCGCTTTCTCCACAGCACGAGCGTTTTCGATCTGGTGAGATTCCGCAGATCCCATCCACGGTATCAGGATTCCTTTAACTCCATATCTCATCATCTCAAAAGACGTGGTAGCTCCCGCTCTCGTTATAGAAAACTTGGCCTTTCTCCAAATGGCCGGTGTGGATTCGAAGAAGTCTCTGGCTATGACGTTTGGAAACCTAGATAATCTCTCTGTCCATTCCCTGCTCCCAGTGGAGTGAACGTAGATGTTTTCGTCGTCGATCTCATAGACCTTCTCCATCAACGAGTTTATCTCTTCACTTCCCAAACTTCCACCCATGACCAAAACGATTCCATCCGGTATTTCCATACGCTCCTTCGTGTAAAACACATCTCTTATCGGGTTCCCTACAACCTTTATTCTACTCCTAGCGCTCTTTGGAAAGTATCCTTTCGAGCTTTCAAAACTCACGAAAATCCTCTCGGCGAATCTCGACGCGTATATGTTTGCCAGACCCGGAACGGCGTTTTGCTCGTGCACGAATACCTTGTATCTTCTCTTAAGAGCCATAGCGACTATACCAGCTGCGTATCCACCCGTGAGGAAGACGAAGTCCGGCTTGAACTTCTCAGCGGCAGCTCTCACCTTTGAAATTTCCTGGATGTACTGAAAAACCCTTTTCAAGTTCTTCGGGCTGTAGATGGGTCTATAGAGCCCTCTCGCTTTTATCACCACGGTCTCGTACGATGGATGATCCCTTTTGACGACCCTCTCGTCTATTTTTCCTGAAACGACCACATAGAGAATCCTTACCTCAAGGTTTTTCTGAAACTCTTCAAGAACAGCCAAAGCTGGGAACAGATGCCCAGCTGTCCCTCCACCAGCTGCCAGTATCCTCAACTTTCCTCATCCTCTTTGTAGAATGTTATGTTTGTCACCACTCCGAGCCCCGTCATGAACGCTAGGAGAGAGCTTCCACCCTTACTGACGAATGGAAGAGTGATTCCGGTTATGGGCAAGATTCCGGTACTAACTCCGATGTTGACCATAACCTGAAGCATTATCAGATATGCGTATCCTATTATGAACATCTTTCCAAAGCTATCTTCCACAACTTTTACAGCGGACTTTATGAGAGAATAGACGAGTCCGAGGTATGAAAACAGTACAACTACTATGCCTATGTATCCAAGCTCTTCACCTATGACAGCCATCACAAAATCACTCTCAACCACCGGGACGACCATCTTTATCTCGCCTAGATTGATTCCCTTCCCGAAAAGACCACCTGATTTAGCACCCTCTATGGCTAGAAGTACTTGCTCTGACATCTTACCTTTGAAGAAGCTCAAAAGCCTTTGCATCTGGTATCCTCTCAAGAGAAAATGATGTTTGTAGGAAAGATATCCAAGCACCAGTAATGATCCCACGAGCAGGGCAACGTGGGAGAATCTTGCACCTGCACTGTAGAGCATGAGAACCACCAAAGTGAAAACGAGGAGGGAAGTACTTAGATCAGGTTCTAAAGCGATTAAAGCGATGATAGGTGATACTATTAGTAGCGGTTTCAGCAGTCCATACCAGAAACTCGTCATCTTTTCGCAGCTTGACGTGTACTTCGCCACGATCAGTATCACCACTATCTTGGCTAGTTCAGAAGGTTGCAGGGAAAATCCCAGGATCCTTATCCACCTGTGTGCGCTTCCACTGAAGAAGAACGTCGATCCAAGGAGCGCCAAGATCAGAGTGTAGTAACCCGTTAAAACCACCTTATCTTCGTGAACTTTGTATCGAATGCTGCTCGCGGTTATGAAGAAGATCAGAGAGATGAGAAATTTCATGGTTACGTCCATAACAGCTTCACTGGGGTTTCCATATCCCTTTATAACTCCTATCATCTCAACGCTTATCATTGAAAGCGTACCTATGACGAGTATGATTATCACAAAAAGGATTACCGCCCTATACTCCACTCCTGATCAGCTCCGAAAACGCTCTCTTGAAATCATTTCCACGTTCCTTGTAGTTCTCGTACATGTCGAAACTCGCACCCGCCGGGCTGAGGAGGACTACCCCACTTGAAACTTCAAGTGCTTTTTTCAGGGCGTCTTCCATGGTGTAAGCTCGGTAAACGGGGACCATTATTCCCCTTATGTGCTTTTGAATCTCCTCCCCAAGCAGTATCACCGATTCCGCTTTCTCGTTAACGATTTTTATGAAGTAATCGATATCCCTTTCCTTTAGTATCCCAGAGAGTATCAAGGTCACCTTGCCGAAATTCTCCAGGGCTTTCAGTGTGGCATGCGTGTTCGTGGCTTTTGAATCGTCGTAGAATTTTATCCCATTTATCTCTCCGACGAATTCCAAGCGGTGTGGTGGAATCTTGAAATTCTCGAGGCTCTTCAGAAAATCGCGCACGTCAAATCCAAGCTCTTTCAAAACTGCCGCAGCGCCAGACACATTTTCAAGGTTCTGAGAGTTCCTCAGATGTTTTGGGACGAGAGCTTCATCGACGAGATCGAATTTCGGCTCTTTTTTCAGGCTTTCACCAAAAAACACAGCTCTTGAAAATTTCGCAAGCTTGAGCTTTGACTTGAGATAATGATCGAAGCTTCTGTGCCAATCCAGATGATCTGGTGATACGTTCAGTATCAGTCCGACATCTATGTCGAGCTTTGAGGTCCAGTACAGCTGAAAACTGCTCAGCTCAAGTATTATGTAGTCGACATCTCTTTCAAGCTTTGAAACCGGGTTGTCGTTGTTTCCGCAAAGACATGTGCTGTATCCAGCACTTTTCAGAAAGTGGTTTATCATCGAGGTCGTGGTTGTCTTTCCGTTTGTCCCAGTTACCGCTACGATCTTCCCATAGTTTGGTTTGAAAAGCCTAAAGAATGCGCCGACATCGCTGTCAAATCTCCCGAAATCTTTGACCATCCTCCCTACATCTGTAAAAGGGGATATCCCTGGGCTTATCACCACGAGATCTGAATCGATAATACGCTC
>JALVXE010000221.1 GCA_027038385.1 Thermotogaceae bacterium | reverse complement strand
CACACGCCTCAGAATACTCCTGGTTCTTCTGAATGGAAACAAGTGTGTTGGAAAAATCGCTAACACGCTCAGAGTGGACCAATCTGTGGTATCCTCACACCTGAAAATACTCAGACACCTGAAGCTCGTTAAAACCAAGAGGAATGGAAGGTTCGTTAGGTACAGCATCCAGGATAATCATGTTAAAAACGTGCTGAAAGAAGGGCTCAAGCATATCCTGAAAATTGGTGAATAATAAAATCCACCTTGAACTTGAAAGTGATGGTGTGGCATAATAGCGCCCGGCGAGGGGATCCCCTCGTTTGTTTTTATGGAGGAGGGATGAGACGTGGAAAAGCTCAAGAAATTCTTCAGAGAAATAAAGCTGGAATGGAAAAAGATTCACTGGCCGAGCAAAGAGGAACTTTGGGGGGCCACCGGAGTGGTCATCATAATCCTCATCGTTACTGGTGTATACTTTGCCTTCCTCGACCTCGGATTCGCGGCAGCGTTCAAAGCATTGTTCTCAGCCCTCGGAATAGCTGGGAAGTGAGAGTGTGAAAAAGAAGTGGTACATAATCTACACGATATCCGGACTCGAAGATAAAACCAAGGAGAACATAGAGAAGAAGGTCAAGCTCACTGGAGCCACAAACTTAGTCGGAAGAGTTGTGGTACCGGAGGAGATAATACTCGATGCCACGAAGAAGTCTTTGGAGAGACACGTTCTATCTCCTGAAGCTAAGGTACACGTCAAAAGTGGCAGCAACGTTGAAAAGGGCCAACTCTTAGCGGAAGAGCCGGCCATCCACGCGAGACGTAGCGGAACAGTGGAGGAGATAAAGAACTACAGAAGGATAACAGTTGAGACGATGGACAGGAAGTACCAGAAGATATACAACGTTCCGGAAAGTGCGAAGGTGGAGACCGGGATAAAAGTCGGTGCGGTTATAAAGCAGGGAATGCCACTCGCTCAAAATGGAGAGTACTTCTCAGAGCTGAGCGGAAGGATAGTCAACGTGGAAAAGATGAAAAGAGTCGTTGTGAAGTCAAAGAAAGGGGAAGAAGATGTCTACTACATACCGAGAGAAGTATTCGAGTCGAGCAGGCTCAAGAAAGGCGTGAAGGTCAAAGCTGGAGAACTCTTGGCGGACGGAAAGAAATATTACGCCCAGTCAAGTGGAAAAGTGGAGGTCAGAGACCTGGGAACCAGGAAGGAAATTTTGATATCCAAGACCAAGAGAAAAAAGCTCTTTCCGGGTTATATATTCATCGAAATGGTGATGAACGATGAAGCCTACAGCTTCGTGAGAGGGATTCCTGGGGTTTACGGATTCCTCACAGAGGGGAGAAAGCCCGCACCCTTGAAGGAAAAAGAGGCGAGGGCGATCTTGAGACTGGCAGGTCTTGAGGAGTACGAGGCCAAAAGAGCCGAGAAGATAGAACTGGACTTCAACATAGGAGATACTGTCAAGATAGTGAGTGGACCGTTTGAAGACTTCATAGGCACGGTGAAGGAAATCGACCCGGAGCGTCAGATGCTCAGGGTAGCGGTCACCATACTGGGAAGGGAAACACCTGTCGAACTGCACATATCAGAAGTCGAGAAGATAGAGTAAAGTGGAAGGGCAAGAGCCCATACCACAACTCCTGAGAGGAGGTAGGGTGAAGATGGCTAAGAAGGTAGTAGCACAGATAAGATTACAACTGCAGGCGGGAAAAGCCACACCGGCTCCGCCAGTTGGAACAGCGCTCGGTCCGAAAGGTGTTAACATAATGGAGTTCTGCAAGCGCTTCAACGCCCAAACTGCGGACAAAGCTGGGCTCCTTCTTCCGGTGGTTATAACCGTTTATGAGGACAGATCGTTCTCATTCATAGTCAAGACTCCACCGGCTTCATTCCTGCTCAAGAAAGCGGCAGGAGTGGATAAAGGATCCCAGGAACCGGGAAGAAAGATAGTTGGAAAGGTTACGAAGAAGCAGGTGGAAGAGATAGCCAAGACGAAGATGCCCGATCTCAACACGACGAACTTGGAGGCAGCTATGAGGATAATCGAGGGAACCGCCAAAAGCATGGGAATAGAAGTAGTCGACTGAAAACAACTGGAAAGGAGGAGGCGTTATGCCGAAGCACTCCAGAAGGTACACGGAAGCGAGGAAGTTAGTCGATAGGCTCAAATATCACAGCCTTGACGAGGCGATAGAGCTCGTCAAGAAGACCGCTACTGCGAAGTTTGACGAGACCGTTGAGCTCCACCTTGCCACCAATATCGACTACAGAAAGCCGGAGCAGCACATAAGGGGGACGATATCTCTACCCCATGGAACCGGTAAGAAAGTAAAGGTCCTCGTCTTCGCGAAAGGAGACAAGGCGAAAGAGGCCCAAGAGGCTGGAGCGGATTACGTAGGTGCTGAAGATCTCGTTGAAAAGATAGAAAAAGAAGGATTTCTCGACTTCGACGTCGCGATAGCCACACCTGATATGATGAGAACGATAGGAAGACTCGGAAGGATCTTGGGACCGAGGGGACTGATGCCCTCCCCGAAGAGTGGTACTGTAACGAACGAGGTTGGAGAAGCCGTGAAGGAATTCAAGAAGGGAAGAGTCGAGATCAGAACCGACAAAACAGGAAACCTCCACATACCGGTCGGGAAGGTTTCGTTTGAAAACGAAAAACTTAAGGAGAATATTATAGCGGCTGTGGATCAGGTGATGTTCATGAAACCTCAGGGCGTGAAGGGGCAGTTCTTGAAAAAAGCCGTTTTGGCATCAACGATGGGCCCCGGAATAAAACTCGATTTGAACGAACTACTCAGAAGAAAATGAGGCGCAAAGCGCGCCTCATTTTTTATTTCAGCAGATCCCCTGTGTAGGCGTACTTGATGAAAGCCTCATAGCTCCAAGGGCAACATTCCTTGAAAATCTTCGATATGGCGAGAGCGTACTGCTGGATCTCCCACTGAGCGTGTGAATCTGCCCTCAACGATAAAAAGTTCATCAAGCTCCTCATGTTCACAGTCCAATAAAATTCTGTGTAAAGAGACAGCGGAAGAACTATCCTGGCAAGCTCCCTTGCAACCCCCATTTCTAGGAGCTCTTTGTAAACTTCAAAAGCTTTATCATAAACGGATCTCATGAGATTTTTGGCCTTCTCATCGTCCACGGATCCATCGTTCGGAACGCTCATCTGTTTGTTCTTTGGATGCTGGATCCTCATTCTATCTGGAACGTAGAACTCGTAGTTCATCTTGGAATACCTTCCACTCTTTTCGTTGTAAGACGCTATTCTGTGTCTAAACCACTGACGTGCGACGAATATGGGACACTTCACATGAAACGTGAACACAACGTGCTCGAACGGTGTTTCATGCCGATGAGACATCAAGTACTCTATGAGTTTTTTGTCTCTCTCGGGTCCTTTGGACTTGGCCCCGGTCGATACCCTCGCGGCTTTCACCACGGTGATATCGTCTCCCATAACAGAAATTAACCTTACAAACCCCTTATCAAGCACTTCAAAATCTTTCACAATTTCCCCTCCAGGTATATAATTAGATAGCAAAACGATCCGAAAGGGGGTTCACCATGAAGGTATCATACCGTATAACCCTGTCCGTTGTCCTCGTCCTTTCGATCGCTCTCGCGTTCTTTGGAATGATGGAATACAGATCCTTCGCCATTTCCAAGATACAGAAAGAAGGGATGAGAGAGATCGCGAAGATATCAAACTCTCTCAACGAAATAGCCGACGAGTTTGAAAGGAGCGGATCAGATAAAACCCTCGTTGAGAACTTAAGAGACGAGATAAGAACCATATCCGACACGTATGTGAAAAGGATCGAGAAGATACGATCACACTTTGAATACGCTTCCTGGATCCTCCTTGGAATAGGACTCCTGATAGGAATTTTGGTAATATTCTTCTTGAACGTCACGCTTTCAAAACCTCTGGCATCCATACTCAGATCTATATCCAACATATCAAAAGGCGAACTATCATCCGTTGAAGAGGTCAGCTCGGCGTCCGGAGAAATAGGAGAGATCTCGAGAAACTTGGAGAACCTCAGATCGATCTTTCAAAACGTTATAACCAAGGTGCAGGATGCATCCCAAAGAACGAGTGCAGCATCCCAAGAACTGTCTGCAACGCTCAACAGTATACATGAAACGATGGAGGATTTGAAAAGCAGGTTCGGAGAGTTGAACACGCAAACACAGGAGAGTAGGTTCAACGTTGAGTCCCTCAACACTTCTCTCCTTGAATTCGCGAACGCTACGCAGATGAACGCAAACGCATCTCAGGCGATGTCGGAAAAGAGCGACATGATGATGGAGGACACGAGAAGCAGCAAAGAAGAACTCTCAAAGGTTGCAGAAGAAGTCGAAAGGTCCAGGGAACAGGTGTTGAAAGTAAGGGACGTGGTCAAAAGCCTAGGAAAGCTCTCTGGGAGCATCCAGGGAATTGTGGAGACGATACAGAGAATAGCCGAGCAGACAAATCTTCTTGCACTCAACGCTTCCATAGAGGCTGCGAGAGCTGGTGAAGCCGGAAGGGGATTCGCAGTGGTTGCTGATGAGATAAGGAAACTCGCTGGGGAGACGAGAGGGGCATCCGATGAGATAGTCAAAATCCTCTCTTCTATCAGCGAAGAGGTTGAAAAGAGCGAAGACTATGTTGATGAAACAGTTAATGTAGTTGATAAGAGTGTTCAGGCCATAAAGAAGGCTGTGGAGAGTTTCGATAAGCTCGAAAAAACCATAACAGAGCTCAGGGACGCGGTCATGGATGTATCCGCAGCAACGCAGGAGCAGAGCGCAACAGCTCAGGAGATGTCTGCAAATCTCAACAGGATCTCAGAAGTCATAAACATGTCCTCAGAATTTTCAGAGGAGCTGAATCAGATAATCGACGGAATAAACGAATCGCTCAAAGAAGTTCATTTCGCATCACAAGAACTTGCACAGCTTGCACAAGAGCTTCAGAGAGAGATCGAATTCTTCAAGATATAAGGGAGGGAAGTAATTTGGGTGTATCAGAAGGGAGGTTTGAGAAGATCTTCATATTCGATTCCATGATGAAGAGCAGGACTTTGGAAAAATTGAGAGGCCTTGGCAGAGACCTTTGGGAAGAACCGGTGATGGTGCTTTTGATCAGGGGATTTTTCAAGGATGAAGAATGGATAAATTACCTATCCATGAAGATAGACACCGATGAGATGGTTGAGGAATTCAAAAGAAGGCTCTCCAACCACTTCAAAGTCTTAGATGTCATCAAGATAGGCTCCTTCGACCTCGCTTCTATCGTCGATTTCAAAGATCATCTCCCAGATGAGAAAGAACTCAAGGATATGATGATCAATTTAGAAGTCGATATTGTGGACTTTCTGCTGAGCGAGAAGTACCTGGGGAAAATCAAAGAGCAGATCGATATATTCGCCGATCCTTTCAGAAGCTTGGTGGATTTCTCGATAGGGCACTCCTTCTTGAGAAAAGCCGATGAAGACGGTCTGATAACCGCGATAAACATCGCGTTCAAAGATGCGGAAGTTAGAAAGAAAGTGAAGATAAACAAACTCTCAGAAGAGCTCTTGAGGATACTCGACCGGCACGATCTTGAGAGCTATTTCCAGCCGATAGTGGATCTAAAGGAAA
>JALVXE010000220.1 GCA_027038385.1 Thermotogaceae bacterium | reverse complement strand
GGAAGGGCCTTTCCACCAAGAAACTTTATTATCATGTTCGAGGTAACCATGAGTGTTTTCACCACGGGTGAGTAGACAACGGACAGAACTTTTATTGCAGGTATGGTCCTTCTGAACACCCGATCGGTGTTCTCCCTTGCATAGATCTTCGGTGTTATCTCACCGAAAACGAGTATCAATATCGTCATCACGGTCGTGGCTATGGCGGCAGATAATCCGGCGTTTCTCGGACCCAGTATATCAAGGACTAATATAGTGGCTATAGATGAGGCCAATATGTTGACGATGTTGTTCGATATGAGGATGGTGGTCAGCATCTTGTTGGACCATTTGAGATAATCTTTCATGTCGGGAATGTGTTCTTTAATTTTGTGCTTACTTACAGACGTGAGAGCGGTCTCTGACGATGAGAAGAATCCAGAGAGGTAAAGGAGAAAAGCGAGAACCACAACTTCAAACCAGACACTACTGGTGCTTTCCACTTCTGGTATCACTCCCCTTCGGATTTTCTTTCGCTCTCAATATACCATTCTATCCGCACTTGTGTCAAATGTAGTGTTGAAAGAAGATATATTTCTGAGATAATTCGAATGGGATCACAGATGTGGGGTGAAATGGTTGAGAATATACGCTGGAGGATACGGTATACAAGCCCTAACTGCTGTAGCGCTTTTTAAAGCTTTGAAAGATTTAAGCCTAAACGTGAACGTGGTCACGAACGGCTTGGCGGGATTTTACATAGCTGTTGAAGAAATCCTAGGAGAAGATGAAGCTATGAGAAGGACGATGGATCTCTTGGAGAGGATAGATTACGAGCTCTACATGATAGAGAGAAGATGGATATGTGAGGGGAAAAGGATTAAGGGGTGGAAAAAAATCGCGGTAGACCATTGCGTCAAGCTTGCTGTTAAGGAATCTTTCAAGGAATGGAAAAAGGTTGAAGATCTCTTCAAAGGACTTAGAAAGGGTGTAAGCGCTGGTGCTGAGTACATAGACATTGACGGCAAATTGGGGATTTTCCATGGGAGTGGTGAAGAAGTAGCTAAAATTTCTTTGGCGATGCCGGGTGTTTTTCCACCTTTTGAGGATAAGTTCTCGACGACTCACTTCACCCAAATACCCGTCTTCACGGCTGAGGATGGTGACGTTGTTCTGGTGAACTTCCGTGATCCATCAAATTGCGATTTTGAGAAAGCCGACGAGGTACTATCACAATCCGCCGAAATAAGGGCGATCGTCTTCGCAAAGCAGATACTCTCAAGGAAAAATTTAGTTCAGATTCATCATTCTCCGATAAGTTTCAGGGACATATCCGATCTTGAGTCCATCAAGGAAAACTTGAAGAGCAGATTGGAGGAGTTGCTTTGAGAGTAGCGGTCCTATACGGAGGAATCTCGAGAGAGAGAGAAATATCCTTGAGGAGTGGCATCAGGGTATATGAAGCTTTGAAAAAGCTCGGCTACGAAGTCTTTCTCATAGATGTCAAGCGTGATTTTCTCAAAGATGCCTGGCGCTTGAGAGAATTTGAAGCCGTGTTTCCGATGCTCCATGGATACTTCGGTGAGGATGGATCTTTACAAGGCGTTCTTGAATACCTGGGCGTTCCCTACGTCGGATCTGGTGTTCAGGAGAGCTCGATCTGTTTCGATAAGCTCCGTTCCTATCAGATCCTCGAAGACGTTGTCGACATCCCAAGATACACGGTAATAAGGAAACCCACTGAAAAATCTCCTTTCGGTTTTCCGTGTTTCATAAAACCCAGAAGAGAAGGATCCAGCATAGGTGCACACGTGTGTCATGACGAAAAAGAACTTTTGGAGTTTTCCAAGGCGGAACTTGAAATCTATGACGATCTTCTGTTGATGGAATACGTCAAAGGAAGAGAGTTAACCGTCTCGATAATAGAAGTGGACGGATTGGAGGTCGTTCTCCCAATACTCGAGTTAAAACCGTCTGGTGAGTTCTACGACTACGAGTCTAAGTACACGAAGGGTATGACAGAGTTCATACTGCCGGCACCTTTGAGCGATGATTTAAAAGAGAAAGTAGAGTCACAAGCTCTATCGGCTTATAGAAACCTCGGTTGTAGATCCTTTGCTAGGATAGATGGAATCTTGAGGGAAAACACGTTCTATTTTTTGGAGGCTAATTCGATACCTGGAATGACCGAGACGAGCGACCTTCCGGCATCTGCCGAGACATTTGGATATTCTTTTGAGAAGCTCGTTGATGTTCTTTTGAAGAGCGCTTCCATCAAAATTCCCAGATGATCAATACGCCATATCTCTTGTCAGACAGAAAGGATATTCCTAGAGAATCTCCGAAAACATCTGCCGCTACATCACCAATATCTGGCGTTCCCGGAGAGAACATGTCGTAGATCTCCTTGAGGACGCCTATCGACAAAGTGTAGAAAAATCCCGCATCCCTTCCACAGAAGCTCGAAATCGATGATGAAAGAATGGCACTAATGCTGATGTGAAGGAGCTTGTCATGCGGAAATGAAAATACTAAAGTGGTTGCTAGAAAGGTAATTGCGAGAATTAATCTCAGCATTTCAGACTTTCCCTTCAAAGAAATCCAGGGTCTTCGAGGCTATGAACCTTCTGAAGAGTGCGTAGGATGTCAGATGTCCTGACGGGATCACGTACCTCTTTTTTTTAGGACTACCAAGAAACCTGAAGAGCTCATCGGATGATTTGTACGGTATGAATATGTCAAAAGCCGCCGTGAACATCACAGTTGGCGATTTCACGAATTTCGCGAACACCAGTGGATCGTACTCGTAGCACGCCATAGGTGCGATATCCAGTTCGATCTTTGGAGAACTGATATCTCTTATGTACCTGTAGAAATTGTTATCAGAATGCCAGTACCTGCATTTCTCGACGTCACATTCTTGGTTCCGCTCGTACTGAACCCTGAAGACCTTCGTCACGACACTGTTCCAGGTTATGTGAAGGAAGTTTCCACCAGTTACAACGAGTGATAGTCCGGATAGATCCCTTCTAAAAGCTGCCGCTATCGTAGATATCATCCCGCCGAAGGAGTACCCCATCAGATACAACGGGTACCCAAACCTGTCCTTCAGATAATCCAGAGATGTCAAAGCGTCCACAACCGAGTGTTCGAATCTCGATCTCAAGATGGAGTTATCTGTGGTGTTCAAGAAAAGCTCTCCACTTTCAACGCCGCTTGGGGTTCTCTCAAAGTGATAGGGAAGTATCATCAAAGCACTTGAAAATCCCTTCTTTGCAAACCACTTTGGAAAATACGTGAGAAACTTTATGTTTCTCTTTCCAAGTCCGTGTATAAAAAGGAGAGTTCCACGTGTTCCGCCATCAAAAGTGTGCAAAACAATTCCAGAAGTCTCCTTGTATTTCGTTGGATAGGGACTTTCAAGAATCGTGAGATTTTCGTCTTCCCTGAGAATTCTGTAGTGATTTTCCTTGTAATCATCTGCGAATTTTTTAATAGCTTGAGAGGAACCTTGCATCGTTTTTCACCAGCTCCCTTATATCCGTTATCCTGTACTTGAGCATGGCTATTCTGTCTATTCCCATTCCAAACGCGAAACCGCTCCACTCTTCTGGATCGTATCCCACGTTCTTGAATACCTCCGGATCGACCATTCCAGCTCCCAGTATTTCAAGCCATCCATACCCTTCGAGGTACACATCGACTTCAAACGAGGGTTCTGTGAATGGGAAAAAGCTAGGTCTGAGTCTTATTTCTGTACCTTCTCCAAACATCTTCCTTGCGAACTCGCTTAGTGTGAATTTCAAGTGTCCGACGTTCACCTTTCTATCCACGTAGAGTCCTTCGAGCTGATGAAAAACCGGCAGATGTGTCGCGTCATAATCTCTTCTGTAAACTTTACCGGGGGAGACTATGGCAATCGGAGGTTTCCTTGAAAGCATAGTTCTTATCTGGACTGGGGAAGTGTGAGTTCTCAGGAGAAGTTCATCAGAGAAGTAGAAGGAATCGTGCTCATCCCTGGCTGGATGCCATTCCGGTGTGTTGAGAGCGTCGAAATTGTGCCACGTATCCTCTATTTCAGGACCTTCGACAACCTCATAGCCCATCGATACGAATATATCCTCCATTTCCCTCCATATTCTCATCACCGGATGTTCGTGCCCCGTTTTTCTCCTCGCTCCGGGTATAGTCACATCTACCCACATCCTTTCAAACATCTTCTTCTTCTCGAGAATTTTCAACTCTTCAGCCTTCTTAGAGATAAGATCCTCTATCGTTCTCTTCAGCTTGTTCACGGATTTTCCGTATTCTTTCCTCTCCTCCGGAGAGATCTCCTTTATCTTCTTCATCAAAAGGGATACCCTTCCTTTCTTTCCGAGGAATTCAACCCTTATCTCATTGAGCTCTTCCGTACTCTTAACACTTTCTATCTTTTCCCTTGCCTCCTTCAATATATCCTCCAATGTCTTCACCCCCGGCGTGATTATATCTCAAGCTTTCTGATGATGTCGAATAGCTTCTCAAAAGCCCTTTTTCTGTGACTTATTTCACTCTTCACCTCTTCTCCGAGTTCTCCAAAGGTTTTTTCAAATCCATTCGGGATGAATATTGGGTCGTATCCGAATCCCCCTTTTCCTCTTATCTCCTGAGCTATCTTCCCTTTGACCTCTCCGATGGACGAGAGAATCATTCCCTTTTCCACATCGGCAAAGACCGCGACGCAGACAAACTTCGCCTTTCTGTTTTCCTCATCTTCCATCATCATCAATATCTTTTTCATCTTCCTTCCATAGTTTTCTCCTTCCATGAATCTGGAGGATTGAACTCCTGGAAATCCGTTCAAAGCCTCTATGACGAGTCCTGAATCATCGGCTACTACAGAACTTTTGAGAATCTTTGAGTAGAATACAGCTTTCGACACGGCATTCTCTAGGAACGTATCTCCGCTTTCCGGTGCAATCGGAATATCATCAGGAAGAGGTGAGATTTCTATCCAAGTAGGCTTGATGATATTCACCTCACGGAGTTTATGGAAGTTCTTCGTTGCGAAGACTATCTTCAAACCTTCACCTCCAAAAGTGAAGCGGGGCTTTCCCGCTTCACAGAATCCTTTCAGAGATCGATTTCGCCTGCATGAAGAGGAGCAGGTAATCAGGACCTCCTGCCTTTGAATCAGTTCCAGACATGTTGAATCCTCCGAACGGCTGAACTCCAACGAGGGCTCCCGTACACTTTCTGTTGAAGTATAAGTTTCCAACATGAAATTCTTCTTTCGCCCTCTCAATTCTCTCGAGGTCTTTCGAATATAGTGCTCCAGTGAGCCCGTATTCCGTACTGTTAGCTATCTCGAGGGCTTCTTCAAAATCCTTCGCCTTTATGAAAGACAGAATGGGCCCGAATATCTCCTCCTGTGCTATTCTCGCCTTTGGATCGACGTCGGAGAAGATCGTTGGTTCTATGTAGAATCCCTTCATACTCTCTCCAAGGTAATTCCCTCCGAGAACGAGCTTTCCTTCTCTCCTCCCTATATCTATGTATCCCATTATCTTCTGAACAGCTGCGTTGTTTATGACGGGTCCGAACCAGTTCTCTTTTTTCACTGGATCTCCTATCTTCAAGTTTCTAGTCTTTTCAATGACAAGATTTAGAACATCCTCGTATACGTCTTCAACAACGATCGCCCTGCTCCCGGCAGAGCATTTCTGACCTTGGAACCCATACGCTGAAACGACTATCCCTTCAGCGGCAGATTCAAGATCCGCGGTTTCATCTACCACGACTGCATCTTTTCCTCCCATCTCCAA
>JALVXE010000219.1 GCA_027038385.1 Thermotogaceae bacterium | reverse complement strand
AATTTTGGGAACTGGAGGTATAGCCAAGATACACGCCTGGGCTCTTACAAACGTTTCAAATGTTCATCTCGTGGCTGTCGCAAGCAGAAATCGAGAAAGAGCTGAGAATTTTGCGAAGGGGAAATGATCAGGAAGTACCTATACATCTAAAGAGGTAAAACTCAACTACGAGATAGAAAAGTACATGAGCTACGACGAGCTTGTGGAGGATGACGACGTGGATGCGGTTTACGTGTGCCTCCCGAACGCTTTGCATTATGAGTACTGCTTGAAAGCTTTGAAGAGTGGCAAACACTGCTTCGTGGAAAAACCCATGACCATCAAATCAGAAGAAGCTTGGGATCTCGTTGAGGTATCGAAAGAGCGTGGGCTCGTTCTTCAAGTTGGCCATATGTGGAGACTTAACGATAACGTGATCTTCGCAAAGAGAGTGGTTGAAGAGGGTTTGATAGGAAATCCGGTGAAAGTCAAAGCTTTTGCAAATCACACCTTCTTCTACCCCAAGGGATGGTTTCTCGATTCTAAATTATCCGGTGGGGGATCTCTGATAGACATGGGGGTTCACGCTGTGGATACCGCTAGGTTCGTCATGGGAGAAGATTTCACGAGCGTTTACTCGCACACATCGACTTCTTATATAGATGCACCAGTCGACGATACGGATGTTCTCTTCCTCAAGACCACCAGCGGAATCCCCGTGGTGATCGAGAGTGGATGGGCTCAGGTTTTCTCCAGCAAAGAAGAAGCAGCTGTTGAGGTATATGGGAGCAGGGGATTTTTGAGCGTCTTTCCAACATTTGTCAGGTACAAGCTCTTTGGAAGTTATGGTGATTTCCATCCCACGTTGAATGGTCACGATTCGCTCGAGATGTACAAAGATCAGGCTAGGAACTTCGCGAACGCCGTTCTCGAACTGGAAAAACCCGCGTGTGATGGTGAATGCGGAGCAGAAGTTGTGGATATCGTCGAGGCGGCTTACAGATCTTCGGAGTTTGGGAGTGTTGTCGAGATCACGCACAAGGGGGATACCCCATAAATCCTGGTGGGGAGGTGTTTCTCATGAGAAAGCTTCTGGTGTTCCTCATCGCTGTAGTGTTTGTCTTTGCGTTCTCGGAGAGGATAACGTTTTGGTATATGGGGAGCGAAACTCCGAGTGTTCAGAAGATGAAGGCAGAGCTCATAAACGAGTTCAAGAAGGAGTACGGAATAGACGTCGACTGGGAAACGATATCTTGGGATGACGCGTGGAACAAACTAACTGCAGCCATAGCATCTGGAGATGTTCCAGACGTGTCTATGGTCGGTTTCACGTGGGCCGCATCCTTCTACTACTCCGGAGCCACCTTGGATCTCAAACCGTATGTTGGAAAATACTTCCCTCCAAAGGAAGCTTGGATACCCGGTGGATGGGCTTCCATGGTTGGAAATGGACACGTATACTCTGTGGTTTGGGATGCGGATACGACGGGATTTTTGATAAGGAAGGATCTCTTCGAAAAAGCGGGTATCAAACCTCCTGAGACGTGGGTTGACATGATAGTCGATGCAAAGATCCTTCAGGAGAAGCTCGGGATCAAGTACCCGATATTGATACCTCTACACGGTTGGGATGGTGTGCATGTTTACCAGATATTTGCCTGGCAAAACGGTACGGACTGGTTCACCAAAGATGGTAAGAAAGCGATAATAAACAATCCCCTCAACGTTCAAGCGATATCGTTCATATACGACCTGATAACGAAGTACAAGGTCATGGACCCTGCAGTCGTGGAGTACAGCGGAGACGAGGCGATGGCCAACATATACAACGGTAACGCCGCGATGACGTACGTAGGAGGGAACGACGTTTACAACTTGCTTTTCCAGTACCCAGATCTCAAGAACAAGATAGCTTTCGTGAAGCCACCGGCTGGATTCTTCGGTGGACCGGCGGCTTTTCTGAGTCCGGACAACTTGGTGGTTTTCAAGGGGAGCAGACATAAAGAGGCTGCGTTGAAGTGGATAAAGTTTCTATCGGAAAAGAAATCTCAGGTCATCTACTGCTCTGCTGTTGGACTCCCGTCTCCTTTGAAGGCCGCCTGGGAGGATCCCGCTTTCTCCACGCCGTTCTGGAAAGGGCTTTGGGAGAACGTTCAAGTCGGTAAATCTTCGATGCTGATCCCGGCGTTCGGATTCGCTGAGAACACGATGAAGATGGCGATAGCCAAGATAAACAGTGCTCTTTCAAATGGAACGTACAGCAAGGAATATCTGGAGAAAGTCTTGAAGGAAGTCAACGACAAGGTTCAGAGAGAGATAGACAGGATGTCCAAACACTAAAGAGGAGGTCCCCCTTTCGTGGGGGGACCTTTGATGGAGGATCGATATGTCATCTCTTAAATCGAAAGAAAAAAGATGGGCTTACAGCTTCGTTTTACCGGTGGTTATTTTAACCTTTCTCAGCCAATTCGTTCCAATAGCTTGGAACGTGTACATGAGTTTTCACGAGTTGGACCTCTACTACATAGGCAGGATAAAAGAGGCTCCCTTCATCGGTTTTCAAAACTACTCCTACGCTTTGAACATGTTCTCCGATTACGGATCGGATTTCTGGAACTCCGTTAAGGTTACCGCTTTCTACGTTCTGGTGTCCGAAGTGTCTTGCTATGTCCTAGGTATGGGAGCCGCCCTTCTTCTGAACAGAGATTTCAAGGGGAGGAATTTCTTAAGAGGGTTCTTTCTACTTCCATGGATACTTCCAAGCGTCGTGACGGTGACGACGTTCAGTCAGATGTTCTCTAAAAACTGGGGGATAATAAACCACATACTTTTGAAGCTTCACATCATAAGCGATCCGATAATGTGGCTCTCGGGAAAGAATGCGATATATGCACTGGCGATAAGCAACATATGGGTTAGCTGGCCTTTCTGGTACATAATACTCCTCGGCGGAATGCAGGAGATTCCGTCAGAGCTTTACGAGGTGGCGGAGATAGACGGGGCTAATTCCTGGCAGAAGTTCCTTTACATAACCATCCCGATGCTCAAACCTGTCACCGTCATTCTCTTTCTCCTAACGAGCATATGGACGTTCAACGATTTCAGCACCCCGTTCATACTCTTTGGAAAGGTCCCACCACCGAGCGCGGATCTTATATCGATACACATATACAACACCACGTTCACCAACTGGAACTTCGGGCTTGGTGCGGCGATGATAAACATAGTGATCTTGTTCTTATCAGTTATATCCATAATCTACATCCACAGGTCGGGAACCTGGAGTGAAGTGAGATGAGAAGATCACGCTTGTCAAGGCTAATCACTTGGATTGCGGTAACGTTCTATCTGGTTTTGATATCCTTCCCGATATTTTGGCTCGTATCGGGAAGCTTGAAAACCACGTTAGAGCTCACCGGAACTGAACCACACCTGATACCCAAAAAAGTCCATTTTGAGAACTACATATACATATGGAGGAACATACCACTCGCGAGGTATTTCAAAAATAGTCTGATAATCGCGACATCATCCACTTTCCTATCGGTATTCATATCTTTGATAGGGGCATACGGTTTTTCGAGGTTTGAGTTTCCTGGAAGGAGGTTCTTTGGTAATTCCCTTTTGTTCACACAGCTGTTTCCGAGCATCACATTTCTCATACCTTACTACACGATGTTCATCGTTTTCTATAAGATCACCGGCATTAGGCTCATAGGAAGCTACACGGGGATAATCTTCACGATGATGGTTTTCGCTCTTCCGGTGGACGTCTGGCTCATGAAAGGGTACATAGATGGGATACCCCGTGAGTTGGAAGAAGCCGCGCTCATAGATGGTTGCAATTACTTTCAGGCGTTCTTCAGGATAGTCTTCCCGCTGATAATACCGAGTGTGGCGGCCGTGTTCATAATATCCTTCATGCAAGCTTGGAACGAGGTTTTGATGGCTTCCGTACTAACCGACTCCCGAACGAGGACTCTCGCGATAGGGATTCTTGAGTACAAGACGAAGTACTTCAGCAATTGGAGTTACATATTCGCGGCTGGAGTGACTATAAGCATACCTGTTTTCATACTCTTCACGTTTCTGCAAAGGTACATAATAAGGGGTCTCACAAAAGGTGCTTTGAAGGGTTGATCGGAGGTGATCACATGCTCGCGATCTTTGGAGGAAAACCGGTGAGAGAGAAACCAATCCCTCCCTGGCCGATCTTTCGCGAGGAATACTCAGAAAAACTCCTAGACGTTTTGAGAAATGGGGGATTTTCAGAGCTGACTGGAGAGATCTCCGACGAATTCGCAGAGAGGTTTGCAGAGAAGATGGGTGCAAAATACGGTTTGACTGTTTCAAACGGAACTTCGGCGATACACCTCGCACTCATAGGTCTAGGTGTGAATCCAACTGATGAGGTTCTTGTTCCAGCGCACACTTTCATAGGATCCGCGACACCGGTTTTGATGCAGAACGCGATACCCGTTTTCGTCGATGTCGATGAGGACACGTACACGATGGACCCTGATGACTTGGAGAGAAAGATCACCGATAGGAGCAAAGCGGTGATAGTCGTTCACCTAAATGGCAATCCAGCGGATATGGAGAAAATAATGGAGATCGTGAAAAAGCACAATTTGAAGATCATAGAAGACTGCGCTCAGGCTCATGGAGCTATGTACGATGGAAAAAACGTTGGAACTTTCGGAGATGTTGGAACTTTCAGCTTCTGGGAAGATAAGATAATCACCACCGCTGGAGAGGGGGGAATGGTGATAACGAACGATTTCAAAGTTTTCCAGAAGATGAAGACTGCTAAATCGCATGGAGAGATGGAATTCGTGAAGGGTGAAGAGAGAAAATATCTGCACGCTTTCCTCGGTTATAACTACAGGGTGACGGAGTTTCAATCTATGTACGGACTTTTGGAGCTCGAGCATCTCGAAGAGTATGTGGAGAGAAGGAGAAGAAACGCCGAGTACCTGACAAAGGAACTTGGAAGTTTTCCCGGAATCTCCACACCCATTGAGATGGAAAAAGGTTTTCACGTTTACTACAAGTACGTGATCAAGATAGACGAGAACGTCGTTGGAAAGAATGCGAAATGGATCAAGGAGGCTGTGAAAGCTGAAGGGATAGAGATAAGTGAGAGGTATCCGACCCCGCTGTACGATCAACCGGTGTTCAAGGACAGAAGAACTTATGGGGATTCCAGTTGGCCCTACGACTGCACCGATAGGGATTACAACGTGAAGAACTGCTGTCCGAAGACTGAAAAGATCAGCGGGAAGCTCTTAACCCTCTACGTTCACCCCACAGTGGACGAAAGATATTTAAAAGACGTCGCTTTAGCCTTTGAAAAGGTCTGGAGGTATTTGAACATATATTGATAAAATCGGACCTAAGGAGGTGTGCTGGTTTGAGGATATCCGTCATAGGTGCTGGAAGTTCTTACACGCCAGAACTTTTAAAAGGATTAAAGGATATAAAGCACGATATAAATCTTGAGGAGATATGCCTTTACGACATAAATGAGAAAAAGCTCAAATTGATAGAGGGTTTCTCGAGGAGATTTTTAAAAGGTGAGATAAATATCATAACCGAAAGGGTCTTTGAAGACTGCGTTAGAGACGCCTCTTACGTAATCTTTCAGTTCAGACCTGGTGGACTTGAAGGGAGGTTGAAGGACGAGACTATCCCGCTGAAGTACGATCTCGTCGGTCAGGAAACGACCGGGATGGGCGGGTTCGCCATGGCCATGAGGGCTTTTCCCGTCGTCGAAGATTACATAAACAGGATAGAGAAAACGTCAA
>JALVXE010000218.1 GCA_027038385.1 Thermotogaceae bacterium | reverse complement strand
AAAGGAGCCACAGTTTCTGAAGTATTGGGAGGAGATTGATCTTTATAATTACGCGTTGAAGCACCGGGAAGGTGCTCCTCTTTTTATATTGCATGACGGTCCTCCATACGCGAACGGACACATACATCTGGGTACGGCGATGAACAAGATCCTCAAGGATGTCGTCATGAAGTACAAGGCGATGCGCGGATACAGAACACCCTACATTCCTGGTTGGGATACACACGGCCTTCCAATAGAGCACAAAGTTACCACAGAGCTCGGCGAGAAGGCAAAGGAGATGTCCGCATCCGAAATTAGAGAAGAATGCAAGAAATTCGCTGAGAAGTTCGTTGAGGTGCAAAAGGAAGAATTTATAAGACTCGGAGTCAGAGGAGATTGGGACAATCCCTATCTGACGTTCGATCCGAAATACGAAGCGAAGATACTCGAAGTTTTCGAAAAACTTGTCGAGGATGGCCACGTTTACAGGGCGAAAAAGCCGATATACTGGTGTCCTCACTGCGTCACGGCCCTTGCCGAAGCCGAAATAGAGTATCATGACCACAAATCTCCTTCCATATACGTCAAGTTCCAGCTTGAGGATGAAGAGAAGAAATTCATCGTCATATGGACGACAACACCATGGACTCTTCCGGCGAATACGGGTATAGCGCTCCACCCAGATTTCGAATACTCGGAAGTAAAAGTTAACGGCGAAGTATGGATAATGGCGAAAGAGCTCGTTGAGTCCGTAATGAAAGAGGCGAAAGTCGAGGATTACGAGATCTCGAGAACCTTTAAAGCCAAAGAGCTGGAATATAAAAAAGCGATCAATCCGCTATTCCCGGAAAGAAGGTCGACGATATTCCTGGCTGATTTCGTCACGCTTGATGCGGGAACTGGATGTGTCCATTCAGCTCCCGGGCATGGAGAAGAAGATTACATTTACGGTCACCTTAAATACGGCTTGGAAGTTCTCTCACCAGTTGACGATCACGGAAGGTTTACAAAAGAAGCTGGAAAATACGCGGGGATGTTCATAGAAGATGCTAACGATGTGATAATAGAGGATCTGAAAAAATCTGGTCATCTCATAGCTTCCGGGGAGATATCGCACTCCTACCCACACTGCTGGAGATGTAAAAATCCCGTTATATTCAGAGCGACCGAGCAGTGGTTCATATCTGTCGATAACCTGAGAGATAAGGTTCTTGACGCTATAGACAAGGTTCAGTGGATTCCAAAATGGGGAGAGAACAGGATAAGGTCGATGGTACAAGAAAGACCAGACTGGTGTATATCGAGGCAAAGGATGTGGGGAGTCCCCATACCGGCACTCAAATGTGAAGATTGTGGAGAAGAATTCATAGATCTGGATTTCTTGAAGCATTTCATAGAGATCGTCAGAGAAAAGGGAACGAACGCCTGGTTTGAGATGGACGAGAAAGATCTGATACCAGATAGCGTAAAGTGCCCGAAATGCGGATCGAAAAACCTCAAAAAGACCTACAACACATTCGACGTCTGGATAGATTCCGGCTCTTCCTTTGAAGCGGTCGTCAGGAGCAAGGAAGATCACCACTTCCCTGCGGACATGTACCTTGAAGGTAGCGACCAGCACAGGGGCTGGTTCCAGTCATCGATATTCCTTTCCGTTGCAAAGGCCGGAGAGCCACCGTACAAGACGGTTCTTACTCACGGGTTCATAAAAGACGAGCAGGGAAGGGCTATGAGCAAATCTCTGGGAAACGTCATAAGTCCTCTCGAAATAACGGAAAAATACGGAGCAGATATATTAAGGCTCTGGGTCATGAGCTCAGATTATTTCAACGATGTGAGACTCTCTTTCAACATAATCAAACAGCACGTCGAAGTTTACAAGAAGATAAGGAACACCTTCAGATACATGCTCGGTAACATCTCCGATTTCGATCCAGAGAGCGACGTCGTACCGTTTGAAAAGCTCTCTTTCGTTGACAAATGGATGATGGGAAGGCTCCAGCAGGTTATAAAACAGGTAACGGATGCCTATGAAAAATACGAATTCTCAAGAGCTTACAGCGTGATAGTCAAGTTCGTCACCAACGACCTGAGCTCTTTCTATCTCGATGTGACGAAAGATAGGCTCTACGTGGAATCGAAAAAATCTATCTACAGAAGATCCGCACAGACCGTCATAAGAGAAGTTCTCCTTGCTCTCATGAAGATGCTCGCTCCGTTCCTTACATTTACAACGGAAGAAGTCTACCAGCATCTATCTGAAAAGGACAGAAAATACAAGACGGTACAGGTCGAAAACTGGCCCGAGTACGATGAGAGTAAAATAGACAGCTCCGTTATGGAAGATATGGAAAAGCTCCTTGAGATAAGAGAAGACGCTTTGAAAGTGCTCGAGAGCGCAAGGGCCGATGGGCTCATAGGACATCCGCTCGACG
The DNA here is from genome assembly GCA_027038385.1 of Thermotogaceae bacterium. Classification (GTDB taxonomy): domain Bacteria; phylum Thermotogota; class Thermotogae; order Thermotogales; family Thermotogaceae; genus WGAO01. The sequence goes on along the minus strand of JALVXE010000218.1, from coordinate 3,387 downwards.
CGAAGGTGATCCTTTACTCAAACGATGAGAATACGAGAAAACTCCTTGAGAAATACGCCGAGATATTGGAAGAGATTCTGATCGTCTCTCAGGTTGAGATAGCAGATAACGACGGCGTTGAAGGACAGGTAGTCAGGGTAAAAGTCGTACATGCTGAAGGTGAAAAATGCCAGAGATGCTGGAAGTTCCACGTCGATGTTGGAAAGAATCCTGATTATCCGGATGTGTGTCCAAGGTGTGCCGCGGTATTGAAAGGAGAAAGATGATAAGGGGCCCTTCAGGGGCTCCTTTATTTTAAAAGGGGTGATACCTTGACTCTGAAAGAATTCATCGACCTATACAGAGATGGAAAGGTAACTTCTGAAGAATTAACCATCCATTATCTTGAAAAAATATCAGAGCTAAACGATGAGTACAGGGCGGTTCTCGAGATAAACCCGGATGCTATCTTCATAGCAAGAGAACGAGATAGGGAAGCAAAGCTCGGAAAGTACAGGGGAATCCTTCACGGAGCACCTGTTCTGATAAAAGGGAACATCGATACCGCCGACAGGATGCAAACTACTGGCGGGGCTCTTGCATTTCGCGGAAACTATCCAAAAGAAGACGCTTTTCTGGTTAAAAAGTTAAGAGAATCGGGAGCCGTGATACTGGGAAAGGCCAATTTGACAGAGCTTGCAAATTTCGTGTCTTTCGATATGCCAAATGGATACAGCACGCTGGGTGGTCAGACCAAAAACGCACGTGGAGATTACGATCCCGGTGGATCGAGTAGCGGCTCAGCTTCCGCTGTGGCGTTAGATATGTGCCTCTTTTCCATCGGTACAGAGACATCCGGGTCTATACTCTCACCATCGAGCTCAAACGGAGTCGTGGGGCACAAACCAACCACGGGGACCATAAGCAGAAGCGGAATAATACCGATATCTTTCACTCAGGACACAGCCGGCCCGATCGCAAAAACCGTAGAAGACGCATTTTTAGTATTCTCATCCATAGCCGGATATGACGAAAAGGATCCCGCAACCGGGATAGTGAAGGGATACTCTCCAAATTTTAAGAGAATCGATAGCTTCAGCGGCATGAGATTCGGCTATTCCGAGCAGTTTTTCGATGGACTTGAGAAAGATCACATCGAGATATTCGAAAATTCTCTGAAGAATATCGAAAGTGTTGGCGGAAAAGTCGTAAAGGTGAGTTTCCCGCATCTTAAAGAGATATGGGATATAGAGCTCCTATTTTACGAATTCCCGAAAGCTTTGGAAAACTATCTGAAAGATAAAGATATCGATATAAAAAGTCTTGACGATCTCATAAGGTTCAACATTCAGCACAAAGAAGCTGTCAAATATGGCCAGTCGATACTCCTGAAAAGCTCCACCTACGATGTGAATTCATCCGGATACATAAAAACTCTACTTAAAGACAGGAAATATTCAAGGGAGCTCGGGATAGATCTCGTGATGAGAGAAAACGACCTTGACGCTATTTTGTTTCCAGCAAATCACGGAGCCCTGATAAGCGCAAAGGCGGGGTACCCTTCGATGAACGTCCCTGCGGGATTCTCCAGAAAGGCTGGGCCTTTTGGTATAACGCTGAGCGGAAGTTTTTTAGAAGATGAAAAACTCTATTCGATGGCCGATCTGTATTTTAGAAAATTCGGCAATCTGGGGGATAGAAATTGATAATACTCACTTCTACATTGGGACTTGAAGGTGCTGTAGCGCTTGAAGTTAAAAGTTATGGATACAGGATAGTGTATTCAGAGAGCGGGAAAGTTTTTGTGAACGCAGAATACTCGGATATCCCTTTTATGAACATATATATGAGAAGCGCAGAGAGAGTCCTTTTCGTTGTAGGGAGATTTCACGCAAGGAGCTTTGACGACCTTTACGATGGTATCAGATCTCTTGACTGGTCCTTCATTCCAAATGGATCGAGAGTTTGGATTGCGAAGGTAAAAAGCGTATCTTCAAAGCTCTTTGCTGAAAGGTCGATACAATCCGTTGCGATGAAAGCCGTGGCTGATTCACTAAAGCTTGGAAGTGGGCCGAGATATCCTGTTTTCATAAACATAAAGAATGATGAAGTTACCGTATCCGCTGACTCCACAGGGGAGAAGGGGCTTCACGTCCGAGGATACAGAAAGAAGTACTCGAGAGCCCCTCTTCGCGAAACTATCGCAGCATCGCTTTTGATACTGGCAAGGTACAAAGGAGAAAATCTCATCGATCCGTTCTGCGGATCCGGAACTATTCCGATAGAAGCTGCCTTGATGGCGAAAAACATCGCACCTGGAATAAAAAGGAGCTTTGCATCGGAGAATTGGGCAGATCTAAAAGACATATACAGGAAGCTGAAAAAAAGGACTAAAAGTGAAACAAAAGATATCGACCCACCGATCATTTGCTCAGATATAGATGAAGATATCCTGAAAGTTGCCAACGAGAACGCTGGCAGGGCAGGTGTGAAGATAGAGATAATGAGAAGAGATTTCAGAGATATCAGATGCGAAGGAGAAGGAAAAATCGTCACGAATCCGCCATATGGAGAAAGAATGAAAGGAGTCTGGAGGGATTTTAAAACGATATTTAAAAGCTGTCCGAAATGGGAAAAACACTTCATCTCGCCTATAAAAAACATATCCAAGATCGTCAGAAAATCCCCCGATAAATCCATTCCCTTTTTCAACAGCGGGTTGAAAGTCTTCTTTCACCAGTACTACAGAATTAAAAAAGGGCAGGACAATTCGCCCCACCCTTAGCAAACATCCCTTATCACTCTCTCACCGAAGTCTTGCAGATCAAATATCTCTACTACTTTTCCATCCTTTTTCAATTCTTTTGCCTTGTTTCTAGCATCTCTTATCGGTGAATCTGTTATCACTATTTCGTAATCTTTTGCGAGTTCTTTTACCTTCTCCACAGGCTTTTCCCTGCAAAAAATCACGATTTTTTCAACATCATTGTCCTTTCTGTACTTCTCTATTCCATCCACATCCACTCTACCAAGTCTTTGAGTGTACCCTATGAAAATCAACTCATTTCCCCCTCTTCGAATTTCTTCGCTTTCGATATCACTATTATAGCTTCAACCACGAGCCAGAGCATGAGTATGAAGACTATCGTACCGATGGTAAAGAGCAGCGAGTTATGAGTCTTGGCGAAGTTCTTTATGTTCATAACCATCGCCCAGGAGGTCATTATAACCATGAATATCATTGGTATCGCTGTGATCCATGGGTTCGATCTCTTCCTAACGAGGTATACGGTTATGACGAGGAGAGCAAGTGCTGCGAGGAGCTGATTGACAGTTCCGAAGAGCGGCCAGAGTATAAGGGCACCTTTTCCACTCGGATCGGCAAAGGCGAGTGCAAGTGCGGACGCG
>JALVXE010000217.1 GCA_027038385.1 Thermotogaceae bacterium | reverse complement strand
CGATCCCAGATGAATCGATAGGAGAAGCAGTTCCGATGAGTCTTCCGTTCTCGTTAACCCACCAAAAATGGCCGTCCGCGTTCACGAGGTAGACTCTGTCGTGTCTGATCAGCCTCATTGGCCTTTCCTTGAAAAAAGACACCGCTATGAAGATGACTTCTAAGTACACTAGGATCTTCAGAACCTTGAATCCCTTCATATGTCCAGATTAGTCACACTGAGAGCATGCCTCTCTATGAAGCTTCTTCTGCTCGTCGTGTCGTTCCCAAGAAGTATTTCAAAGAGTGTATCCGCTTCTTCTGCATCCTCTATCTCCACCTTCACTATCCTTCTACTATTTGGATCCATCGTGGTTTGCCATAGCTGTTCTGGGTTCATTTCGCCGAGACCTTTGTACCTCTGAACAACATATCTCTTCCCGTCGAGACCCCTCAAGAATTCCTTCAGCTCTTCGTCAGAATAAAGGTAATGATCTTTTTTGCCAACGCTGACTTTGTATAAAGGTGGTAAGGCTATATATATCCTGCCAGATTCCACAAGAGGCCGCATGTACCTGTAAAAGAGCGTAAGTAGAAGCGTTCTTATATGTGCACCGTCTATATCTGCATCCGTCATTATTATTATCTTACCGTACCTGAGTTTAGACATGTCGAAATCGTCTCCTATCCCGGTTCCGATGGCGACTATTATGTTGTTTACCTGTTCGTTTTTTAGGAGTTTTTCAAATGAAGCCTTTTCAACGTTGAGTATCTTTCCTCTCAGGGGAAGTATAGCTTGAAACTCCCTGTCCCTCGCTTGTTTCGCGGATCCTCCCGCAGAATCTCCCTCGACTATGAAGAGTTCCGTCTTCTCAAGATCCGTTGATGAGCAGTCTGCGAGCTTTCCCGGGAGTGAAGTGCTCTCCAGTATATTCTTTCTCTTAACCATCTCCCGGGCTTTCCTCGCGGCTTCCCTCGCCCTCATAGCCCTCTGAATCTTGTCGAGTATCCTCTTGAGATCCGCCTGATGAATATCGAAATGCTCTTTGAGCTTTTCCTTCAGGACCCTTGACACCGCTTCGAGCGCTTCTTCGTTTCCGAGCTTCGATTTGGTCTGACCTTCGAATTCCGGATTCTTTATAAGAACGCTTATGACTGCAGTCAAACCTTCTCTGACATCTTCACCGCTGAAGGATTGATTTTTCTTCAGATACCCGAACTTCTTTCCATATTCATTCATAAGTCTTGTGAGCGTAGTTTTGAAGGCCGTTACGTGTGTGCCACCATCGATCGTCTTTATGTTGTTCGCGTACGCGAGTATGTTCTCAGAATCCGATGTAGTGTACTGCAGTGCGACATCGGTGAATATGTCGTTGTACTTTCCAGTGACTCTGACGACTTCGTGCAATGTTTTTTTTCCACGGTTCAGATGTTCCACGAATTGGGATATTCCTCCCTCGTACTCGAAAACCTTCCTGTAACCCCTTCTTCTGTCCTCGAAGATTATCTTCAGCCCCGGGTTGAGGAAAGCGAGTTCTCGCAACCTCTTCTCCACAACTCCGGAATCGAAGTCCGTTGTGGAAAATATCTCAGGATCCGGCCTAAATCTAACGAGAGTTCCTCTCCTGTCAGCCTCTCCAACAACTTCTACTGGTGTTACAGGTTTCCCCCTTTCGTAAACTTGTCGAAACACCTTTCCATCCCTGTACACCAAAACTTCCATCCATTCAGAGAGGGCGTTCACGACAGAGACACCAACACCATGGAGTCCCCCGCTGATCTTGTAAGAACTCTTGGAGAATTTTCCTCCGGCGTGAAGTGTGGTCATGACGACCTCAAGAGCACTTTTCCCTACCTCTGGATGTGTGTCGACGGGTATACCTCTACCGTTGTCCTCAACTTCGACGGATCCGTCTTCGTTTATGCTGACTCTTATCGTGTCGCAGAATCCCGCGAGAGCCTCATCTATGCTGTTGTCAACGACCTCATATATCAAGTGGTGCAAACCTCTCTTACCGGTCGAACCTATGTACATCCCCGGCCTCTTTCTAACCGCCTCAAGTCCCTTGAGGACCTTTATGGATCTCGCATCGTACTTTTCCAATTTCATCACCTCTGTCTTATCCTTATATCGTTGAAAACCTTATTACCGAGTATTTCATTGATCTTTTCGAGTATTTTCCTTTTTCTCAGCAGTATTTCACCCTTCCACATTGGATCGTTGCACAAAACAACCAGAACATCTTTTCTGATGTCTACGACCTTTGCCTTTTGCGATATAACCTCACCTACCGCCCGATCCCAAGCAGTTTTGACTGAAAAGAGTTTCAACTTTTCAAGCTTGGGATTCGATGATATCATCTTGTCTATGATTTCTGATATTCTCCTCACTTTTTGAATGATACCACTTCGAAGATCCATAATCCATTGAATCGTTGTGGTAAAATTAAGAAATTGAGGTGAAATTTTGAGGCTCTGGCTTTCAGTTATCAGAGCAGCAGTTTTCTTCACAGCCCTTCTGCTGTTCATTTCATATGTCGCTAAACCAAGCGGTGTCATTCCTTCGTGGACCGCAGACGGAAAGGTAATCAGGTTTCCCTACCATGTGAAGGTGAGTAGCCCCAGATGGATAGAGATGGATACCACTCTAAAGGGTGATGGAAAGGAGTTTTTGATACTCCCTAGGATGGGACTGAGCAACATCGAGGTATTCTTGAACGGTAAAATGATATGGCAGGCTGGGGATAAGAGTCATCATTCCAGGATGTGGACCAAGACGTTCGTGGTTCCGCTGGATTTGAATGGTGGGGAGAACTTCGTCTCTATAAAAAGCTTCGTGTTGTACGATGTCAAGGTGAACTGGCCTCCTTACATATCTAAAAATCCATGGACTAGAGTCTTCCTGTCTGACCTTCTCTTTTCGGAATTCCCTACGATGTTTTTCGGTATGGCCATCGTTCTCGGTTTTTTGATCACAAGGATATCCTCCCAAACCCCCGATCCTCGTGGGAACCTTCTCTTCGGAATATCTATGATAATTTCTGCTTTCTTCATGCTCGATTATTCGTACCTAGGCATTTTCATGAGAAAAGACGCTTTTCTGCTCATGAGGAGGGTTTATTACTCACTTCCATTTCTCGCACTGGTGAGCTATTTCTACTCTGTGAAAAGGGTTGTACTCAGGAACCCTCCATCCAAGAGTTTCACGTTGTCTATGATAGCATTATCGATAGTTCCAATGGTTATCCCAGATTTTAGAAGTGCAAGAACTTTTGCGTTCATCTTGTCACCTCTTATGATAGTCTTGATCATAGACATCCTCGTTGAGATAATTATCAAGAAGAGGAGCGAGTTTGCGGCACCGTTTACTTTTTTAACACTCTCTTCATTTTACTCTGCGGTTTCCGTCTGGAAGTTTCCGAACCCGGGACTCCTGAGTTTCGGTGCGGCGTGTTCCATGTTCGTCGTTATAGAACATCTTTACAGCGAATACAAAAACCTCAGCGCCACCGTACTCCTCACACGTAAGAAATCACTTCTGGATCCTCTAACAGGTGCGTTCAACAGGAGGGTTTTCAATGAGATACCGAGCAATGTAAAGGGAAGTCTTGTTTTTATGGATCTTGACGATTTCAAATCTTTCAACGACACTTATGGGCATGAGAAGGGTGATGAAATTCTGAAGAAGCTTGCGGATGTGGTTATGAACAGATTGAGAAGGGACGACATATTCATAAGATACGGTGGAGATGAGTTCGTCATCATCCTGAACGGATGCGATACCGAAAGCGCAGTGGAGATAGTTGAGGAGATAAGGAGAAACTTCGAGAACTCAGTTGGCTTGAGTTTCTCATACGGGATATCTGATTTCGTTGGGAACCTGGTAGAATCGATAAAATCAGCTGATAGAAAGATGTACGAAATGAAAAGAAATTTGAAAAAAAGGAGGGGGTACTATGAATGACGTCGTTAAATGGGTTTTGATAGGTTTGGCTGGAGTCGTACTCCTATTCGGAGGTTTTCTAGCCGTTGAGACGATCAGAGATTACAGACCACCCGCGGTTGTGAACTTGGAGAAAGAAGGAAACGCCAGAAAGTTTTCGCCTGACAGATTGACCATATTCACATGGAACATAGGATATGCAGGTCTTGGAAAGGATATGGACTTCTTCGCGGACGGCGGGACGACGTCCATACCGCCCAAAGACAAGTTCGAGGAGTACCTCAATGGAATCTTGAAAGTCGTCTCGAAGTATTCCTTGGTAAGCGACGTGATGTATTTTCAAGAAGTCGACAGGGACAGCGACAGGAGCTATCACACAGATGAGTATGAGAAACTTAGAGACGTTCTCAAGGATTTCGCATCCGTCTTCGCGTACAACTACGTCGTGGATTTCGTACCCGTTCCCATAACGCATCCTATGGGCAGAGTTTCAGGAGGTATGGCAACTTTTTCGAAATACGATTTCCACGATCCCATCAGGGTTGCTCTCCCCGGTCAGTATCCATGGCCCAAGAACCTCTTTTACCTTGACAGATGCATGATAGTGATCAGGATTCCTGCTCCGGATGGAAAGGAGTGGGTTTTGATAAACACACACAATTCGGCTTTTGACAGTGGATATCAGAGAAAAGAACAGCTTGATTTCATAAAGAAATTCATAACCAGCGAATACAGAAAAGGGAACTACGTGATAATAGGTGGGGATTGGAACCTGATGCTCGGTGGAAAGTTCAAGTACACGGAGAAACCTGAGGAGTTCTACAAACCCCTTCCAAAAGACTGGGCACCGAAAGGATGGAAATGGGTCATAGATGAAAACACACCATCGAACAGAGCGGTCAAATCCTCGTACGTGAAAGGAAAGACATTCGTTACGATAATAGATGGGTTCCTAGTATCACCCAACGTGAAAGTTCTGAGCGTGCATGGAATAGATCTTGATTTTGCATATTCGGATCACAACCCTGTGATAGCGGTTTTCGAGATGAAGAGATAAAAAAACTGGCGGAGTTTCCGCCAGTTATGCGAGGAAATCTATGAGTCCCTTAGTCGCCCCGCCGCCAATTCTATTTTTCTTCCTCACCCTCCTCTTTTCCTCATCGATCTTTATCTTTTCGAGGAGGTTTCCTTGGTATTCCAGCTTCACCTTGAGCCTTTTTCCCCTCTTTTGAAGGTAGTACTCTATTTCTCTTGCTGACACACCCCTTATCTTCATGTGTATCCCCCCGTTCCTCTGCTCGTATAGATATTTCTCCGAACACCCAGCTAAATCCTTCGTGGTATACTCGAAAAAAGGAGGTGGTTTTTTTGATAGGTCTCATAGTCCTTGCTTTCTTTCTCATCATATTCGCTGCAGCTTCCGTAAAGGTCGTTCGTCCGTACGAGAGAGGGCTCATAGAGAGACTTGGAAAGTTTCGAAAGGAAGTCAGCTCTGGCCTTCACATGATAGTTCCGTTCTTCGACAAGATGATAAAAGTCGATATGAGGGAGCGGGTGATCGATGTTCCACCTCAGGAGGTTATAACTAAGGACAACGTCATAGTGACCGTCGACGCAGTTATATACTACGAAGTCACGGACGCATACCGGGTGATATACAACGTGAGCAATTTCGACATGGCCACCGTTAAGCTGGCTCAGACGAACCTGAGGAACGTCATTGGAGAACTGGAACTGGATCAAACCCTGACTTCGAGGGAGAAGATAAATCTGAAGCTCAGAGAGGTTCTGGATGAGGCCACAGACAAGTGGGGCGTGAGGATAACGAGGGTTGAGATCAAAAAGATTGATCCTCCAAAGGACATAATGGACGCCATGAGCAAGCAGATGAAGGCCG
>JALVXE010000216.1 GCA_027038385.1 Thermotogaceae bacterium | reverse complement strand
ACACGATCCATAAGCAGGATCTCTTAGCTTTGACAGGATTTCGTAATCGTCCAGAGTCATGTCCTCATAATCCTTGTAAACTATCTTGAGAAGCTCAGGATCATCCATCGCACCACGGGCTGCATTCATCATAAAAGGGGATGAGGGAAGCCATATTTTGTGGTATATCGCGAACTCAAACATCCTACTGACTTCGTTCAAAAGTTCGAGCTTTTCTTCATCAGAGGCGCTCTCCACAAATCTCGTTAGCTCGTAGTCATCAGGCGATCCTTCGTAAACGAGTGACTCCACGTTCAGTATCCCAGAGGCTATCCTCTTAGCCGTTCTCCTGGCCAGAGCTTTGAAGGTTTCCGTGAATATCTCTTCCCCTTCCTCCGTGTCGTACTGGTAGACCTCGAACTTCAAACCGGACGATGGGTCTTCCTTCCACTCCGTCTTCAACTTGTGATTTTCGTAGGTGTCACTGGGGATCTCGGCTATTATCTCCTCCGGAATTTTGAAAAAGTACCTCTCAAGAAGGAGTCTTTTAACGTGAGGGTATCTTTCCTGGGTGTTTCCATCGTATATCCTCGAATACGCGAGCTCCTTCAACTTTTCAAACGGCTTTGCGAGCGAAAACAGAATTCTTTGCACGAAAATCACCCCCCTATTTATAGTCACAGAGAATTATATACCGTCATATATAGTGTATTGTTAAGGAATGGTTACGCTCAGAAAACAAATCTGGGTAGATCTTCTGTTAACTTTTATTTAATAATTTCTTAACTTTATTGTAATTTACTGCTACAAATTTGAGATTATAATTTCGTCAGTATTTCTGAATCTTTTTGTCTTGTATATTGAACAAAGGATCTGGCTAGAGCCGGATCGTTGTTTTTCTGAAAGGGTGTGAACATTTAACTCCACGATCTTTGTAAAGTATATTGAACAAGCGGGGTGGGCGCTTTCACTAAGATAGGAGAAAAGATAAAGAAGCTCAGGCTCGCGAGGGGCTTGACACAGGAGGAATTGGCTGAAAGAACGGATCTTTCGAGAAGTTTTATATCACAGCTTGAGTCCGATAAGACGTCGCCATCAATTGACACGCTTGAGACGATCTTGAAGGCACTTGGTACAGACTTGAAACACTTTTTCTCGGACTTTGAAGAGGAACAGGTAGTCTTTAGGAAGGAAGAGAGGGTACCGGTATACGATTTACCAGATGGTGTGAAGATGGAGTATGTGATGGTCGGGGTCGAGGACAAACCCATAGATCCGATGATCGTCGAGCTTGAACCCGGAGCTCAGACCGAAGAAGAAGGATACCATGAGGGAAGCGAGTTTGGCTTTGTGATAGAGGGAAGAGTGGAGCTGTATTTGGACGGAGTGAAGTACAAGCTCAAAAAGGGGGATTCTTTCTATTACAAGGCCGACAAGAAGCACTATTTGAAAAACCCCGATAAGAAGAAAAAAGCGATAGTTATTTGGATAGAAGTGGAGGATTGAAAAAATCCTGAGGGGAGGGATGAAAGGTGAAAAGCTTGGGAAGGCATCTTGTAGCCGAATTCTACGACTGCGACCCCAAGATGCTCGATGACATAGAAGCCATCGAGAGGCATATGATAGAGGCAGCTTACAAGACAGGAGCCACGGTAGTGAACAGTTCGTTCCACAGGTTCCTCCCCTACGGGGTCAGCGGAGTCGTGGTGATATCCGAGTCTCACCTTGCGATCCACACGTGGCCAGAGTACGGCTACGCAGCCATAGACCTGTTCACTTGTGGAGATCACGTCGATCCTTGGAAAGCTTTCGACTATCTGAAGGACGTCCTGGGAGCTAAGAGAACGAAGGTCGTTGAGCACCTCAGAGGAGTGTACAGGGAAATAGGCATACCTGAGAGCGCTCCGCACAAAGCGGAAGCCGCTGTGTAAAGGAGGGATACAATGGGAGACTTTGGACCCCTTGATCATCTTTGGTATTTCGAATACTACACTGGAAGGAATGTCGGACTCTTCATGAAGATAGATAAAATGCTTCACAGCGAGGAGTCAAAGATACAGAGGATCGACATATTCAAGAATCCGGATCTCGGGACGGTTTTCGCCCTGGACGGAATAACCATGATGACCGAGAAAGACGAGTTCACGTATCACGAGATGCTCGTCCAGGTTCCAATGTTCCTACATCCAAACCCGAAGAAAGTGCTCATAATAGGTGGAGGAGATGGAGGAAGCTCTAGAGAGGTTTTGAAGCACGACAGCGTCGAGAAGTTGATTCTCTGTGAGATAGACGAGAGGGTTACGGAAGCCGCTAAGAAGTATCTCCCGCTCTCGGAAGTCAAGGATGATCCGAGGCTCGAGATAGTCAACGAGAACGGAGCTGAGTTCATCAGGAAGTTCAAGAACGAATTCGACGTGATAATAGTCGACTCCACGGATCCGACCGCTGGAGAGGGAGGACACCTTTTCACAGAGGAATTCTACAAAGCCGCGCATGACGCTTTGAAAGAAGATGGGGTCTTTTCCGCGGAAACAGAGGATCCGTTCTATGACTTCTCATGGCTCAAGCTAGCCTACAAGAGGATATCCAAGGCCTTTCCGATAGCAAGAGTCTACATGGGCTTCGTGCCGGTTTACCCGTCTGGTATGTGGACTTACACATTCGCTTCGAAGAAGATCGATCCCATAGAGGATTTCAATCCAGAAAAAGTGGAAAAATTCAACAAGCCCTTGAAGTATTACAACGCTGAGATACACAAAGCAGCTTTCGCTCTCCCGAACTTCGTTAAGGAAGCTTTGGAAAAGCTGAGGAAGTGAAACAAGAACGCTTTTAATCGCCGCTCCGAATGGAGCGGCTTTTCTGTTGCCGATACGCATGATAGAATTTCACCCAGATCGAGGAGGGGATATGCGTGAGAATCTTGAAGAAACTGGTTCAGAAGGCACTGGAGAGAAGTGGCGATCTCGTAGTTGAAGATTTCGTCGTTGGCCTTGGACTCGTCGGTGTCAAGCTCTCGGATGGAAGCGGCGGCGTTGCATACAACCTCAGAGCGGATCTTCTCGGGCAGTGTGAGGAGTTCTCAACGACGGGTAACGGATACAAGCTCATACTGGAGCCCGGCATGAAGGCGGAGGATTTCATAAACGCCTTCTCCAATCCAAACCCCATCGCCCGTGCATTATCCTTGGCCACGATGAACGCGATTCTAAACAGGGGAACTTTTGAGAAAGGGGATCTACTCGAACACCTGGAAGTGAGGCCAGAGGATAGAGTTGGGATGATAGGCGAGATCGGTCCGATGATAATGTCGTTGATGGAGAATGGAAACGAGGTGCTCGTCTTTGAGAGAAATCCAAAGAGGGGGACCCTCCCAGACTGGGCGATAACGAGTCATCTTGAAAGTTGTGACGTTGTGATAATCTCCGCGTCTTCCATAGTCAACTGGACGATAGAATGGATACTTGATTATGTAAGCACCGACAAGGTGGCCATAGTCGGACCGAGCGCGCCACTAGTAAGGGACGTCTTCCCTGTCAAGGTCATAGGAGGAGCTGTGATTCTGGACCCGGATAGGATGATAAAAGAGCTCTCAAGGGCTTACGGAACGACCGGCGTTTACAGAACGAAGCTTGCCGAGAAGGTCAACCTCATTCTTGAGGAGTGATAACTTGATAAAGCTCGTTGTGCTTGATCTTGATGGAACGCTCCTGAACTCCAAGAAGAAGATAAATCCGGTCGATAAAGAGGCTGTGAAAGAGGCTATAGATTCTGGTATAGCGGTGACGATCTTCACGGGAAGGAGCAGACACTCAGCGAGAAGGTACGTTAAAGAGCTCGGAATAGATGTTCCAGTAGTCTTCCAAAACGGAGCTCTGATAGAGGATTTCTCAACAGGAAAGATCCTAAGGATGGTGAAGCTCTCCGGGGAGATCGCAAAAAAGGTCGTCGAAGAGGCCAGAAATAGGGATATATTCTACATAATCTACACAGAGTTCTCCACGATAAAGGACATGATGGTCGACAGGCCTTACAGAGGACCGTACGATTACTACATGAAGCAGAACACATGGAGGATGTACTTCGTAAAAAACGTCATAGATCACATAAGAGATGAGATCGCCGAAGTAGCACTCATAGGGAAAAAGGGCCTGATAGAAGAAGCGGTTAGCTGGATAGATGAGAAAGACGCTTCTGTTATAAAGAGCACTGAGGTCGGAGGGGAATCGTTCTGGGAGATATTCGGTCCTGAATGTTCGAAAGCGATAGCCCTTGGGTTTCTGCTCGATCACTTTGGTGTGTCAAGGGACGAGGTGATGTTCATTGGAGATGGTTACAACGATGTGGAAGTTTTGAAGATAGTTGGACATCCGGTCGCCATGGGAAATGCGCCAGACGACGTTAAAAAATACGCTAAGTACATAACTAGCGACAACGACAGCGGAGGTGTAGCCGAGGCGATAAAAAAGATAGCGCTAAACAAGGGCGAATAGAAGACTCGTAAGGTACATGATGGCTGCCACAAGCATGAATTTAATGGCGATCCTATCCATCATCTTTCTCTTTGAATCCTTTCCATTCCTCATGTACCTCGTTCCTATCTCAAGCAGGATCACACCGATTATGAGAACGAAACTCGCAGACCAAAAGAAGATGTTTGAAACTATCCTCAACTCGAGCACTCCCAGATCAGAATGAAGCGGGGCCGAAGTGCCCCGCTCTTAAAAGAGCTCGAGCTCCTTTATTCCTTTCTCCACGATCTCTTTTGTGTCCCTCGCTATCACCAGCTCTTCGTTCGTGGGCACGACCATCACCGTGACCTTCGAATCCGGTGTGGAGATTATCTCCTCTTTTCCTTTGAAGTCGTTCTTTTCCTTGTCTATCTTTATGCCCAAAAATCCTAGGTATTTCTCGCAAACTTCCTCCCTTATTATCGGGGAGTTCTCTCCAACTCCGGCTGTAAACACTATCACGTCAACTCCGTTCATCGCTGCGGCGTACGCTCCTATGTATTTCGCTATCCTGTACTCGTACACATCGAGTGCGAGCCTCGCTAACCTGTCTCCCTCAAACGCTGCGTCTTCTATATCCCTCATATCAGAGCTCTTTCCGTATATCCCAAGCACTCCGCTCTTTTTGTTCAAAAGCGTGTACACCTCATCGACACTCATCCCAAGCTTCGTCTGAAGGTGAACGACTATCGCCGGATCTATATCCCCGCTTCTCGTTCCCATGACGAGTCCCTCAAGTGGTGTGAACCCCATCGACGTGTCAACAGACTTCCCGTTCATTATCGCCGCTATCGAGGCTCCGTTCCCAAGGTGAGCGGTTATTATCTTCAGGGATTCGTAAGGTTTCCCGAGTATTTCCGCGGCTCTCCTCGAAACGTACCTGTGCGACGTTCCATGGAAGCCATACCTCCTTATACCATGCTTTTCGTAGAGCTCGTAAGGAAGAGCGTATATGTAGGCTTTTTCCGGTATCGACTGGTGGAACGCCGTGTCAAAGACGGCGACGTTTGGAACGTTTGGAAGGAGCTTCTGCACGGCTTTTATCCCCATTATGTTCGGTGGGTTGTGAAGAGGTGCGAGATCGACGTTCTCTTCCAAGACCTTCATGACTTCGTCGTCTATCAGAACGGAGCTTGCGAACTTCTCTCCACCGTGAACGACCCTGTGTCCAACCGCGGATATCTCAGAGAGATCTTTTATCGCACCGAGTTTCTCATCGACCAGGATCTTCAAAACCTCCTGAAGGGCTACTTCATGGTTTTTCATGTCCTTTTCTATGACGTGTTTTTCCCCACCTATCCTGTGGACTATCCTGCTTCCGTTGAGTCCTATCCTCTCGGCTATACCCTTGCAGAGCACTTCCTCACTTTCCATATCCATCAGTTTG
>JALVXE010000215.1 GCA_027038385.1 Thermotogaceae bacterium | reverse complement strand
CCCTTCATCTCCTGGGACCAGTTCAACACCCTGATCTTCACCTTAGCCGTTCCCAAGCTGACCAACAAAATCGCAACGAGTAAAACAGACAAAAACCTCCTCATGCCAACCCCTCCTCCTTGTAAAATTGGGATCAACCCTTTATTCCACCCGCCATGACTCTCATGAAGTACTTCTGGAACATCAAGAAGACTATCAGTATAGGAATCATCGATATCACAAGCGCTGCCGCAAGTCCCGTCCAATCTGTGGTGAATTCCCCATAGAACGCGTAAAGCCCAACTCCAAGAGTTCTGGCGTTGGGATTCCCGAGAGTTAAAATTAGCGGGAAGAAGAAATCGTTCCAGCATGCGACGAAGTGAAATATTATCACCGTGCCTATGACTGGCTTTGAAAGTGGGAGCATTATCTTGAAAAATATCTGCGGGAACGTGGCTCCTTCTATTATGGCAGCCTCTTCGAAGCTCTTCGGAACGGTTGAGAAATATCCAGAAAAGAGCATCACGTAAAGAGCGTTAACACCGGAGCTGACCAATATCAACCCGCCGAGTGTATTCAACAACCCGAGCTTTCTAATCAAATCGAATATCGGTATGAACGTATACCTCGAAGGCATCAAAATGGTGGCGAGTATCGTTATGAATATTATCTTCTTCCCGGGGAATTCATATCTTCCAAGAACATATCCACTCATCGAGGATATGAAGAGAACTATCGTTGTACTGACAACGCTGTAGATCACGGTGTTCAAAAGATACCTCGAGAAATTCGCCAGTTTCCAAGCTCTGACGTAGTTATCCCAAGTGAATTCTTTTGGGATGAGGCTGAGTGGATCCATGAACATCTCCGTGGTCGTTTTGAAGGACGTCGACACCACCCATACTATAGGGAGTATCCAGATTATCACGAGTATCGTCATCACGATCTGAAGGATTATGGTCTTCGCTCTCCTTGACACACCCATCACCCTTTGTTAGTGATCGTCCTTGTAATTCCTATAGCCAAGAGAACCATTGCAAAGAAGAAAGCAACCGCCGAGGCGTATCCAAGACGTGTGGCTTGAGATTCAAACGCAAGTCGGTATATATAGGTTGATACGACATCTGTTCGATAGGCGGGTCCTCCATCGGTCATTATTTTCACGTAGTCGAAGACCCTGAGGGCGTAGACGAATCCCAGAAGGATTATGATCATCGTGAACTTCTTCAGAGACGGAAGAGTTATGTAGAAGAACTTCTGAAAGGAATTTGCCCCATCTATGTCAGCTGCTTCGTAAAGCTCTCTTGGAACCGTTTGGAGACCCGATAGCCAGTAGACCATGTATCTACCCGTCACCTGCCAGGTTGAAACGACTATTATTGTCCACATGGCGAGGTTCATTCCAAACCAATCTATGGGCATATCGATTATCCCCAGATCCGTCAGAAGCTTGTTGACCGGACCTGTGAACGGGTTGAGTATCAGCTTGAAATCAAGGCTCACGACGGCTGTTGGAAGTATAACCGGAAGGAAGAAGAGGGCTCTGTAAACTGACTTCGCCTTCATGAGCGTTTCGCTGAGGACTACGGCTAAAACGAGGGCGATCGGGAGTTTTATGAGAGTTTGGAAAAAAGCGTAGAAGAAGGTGTTCTTGAAAGCGTTCCAAAAGTACGGATCTTTTAAAAGTTCGAAGTAGTTCTTCAGTCCGACGAAATCACTCGGCCAGCCTATTCCATTCCATCTGAAGAATGAGAAATAACCGGTTGCAACCATCGGCCATATTCCGAAGAGTGCCAAGCTTACAAGAGCTGGAGTCAAGAAGATGTATATCCAGAGGTATTCGCTCTTCTTCCGCCTGACTACCGCCATCCTCACCCTTCTTTCATAATAAGAAAGTTGATTTCTTATCATGAGAATGATATCAACACGTCAGAAGATTCTCCAAATTTGATTATTTGGAATTACGGAAGAATATCGGGTTTTATGTGGAAAAATCGCCCGTTTTCTCGAATTTTCTAACTGATTTGATGGTTTCAAAAAATTCCTGTCAATTGTTGGGAAAATGTTGTAAACTCACTTTCAATGAAAGAAGTCTAATACTTGGAGGTGGTAAGTGGTGTTCTTCTGGTGGGATCCTACGATGATTTTGTTGATCCCGGCTTTTCTGTTCTCGCTATGGGCTCAGATAAAGGTGCAGAGCACTTTCAACAAGTATGCTAAAGTTCCATCGAGTCTTGGAATAACCGCAGCTGAGCTCGCTAAAAGGATCTTGGAGTCCGCTGGGATCTATGATGTTAGAGTGGAAATGGTCAGCGGATGGCTCTCTGACCACTATGATCCGAGAAACAAAGTTCTGAGGCTCTCACAAGCCACCTATTCCAGCAAATCGGTTGCAGCTTTAGGGGTGGCAGCTCATGAAGCGGGGCATGCTATACAGCATAAGAATAAGTACGCACCATTGGTGGTAAGGGATATGGCAGTTCCGCTCGCGATAACCGGATCGAACCTTGCTTGGATCATATTCATACTAGGTCTTTTCATGTCCGCTCCGATATTCCTGAAGGCTGGTATAGTTTTGTTCTCGTTCGTCGTTTTCTTCAGCTTGATAACACTTCCGGTGGAGTTTGATGCGAGTGCACGAGCTGTGAAGCAGCTCAAAATGATGATGCCAACATCAGAGGTAGAAGGTGTTAAGAAAGTTCTCACAGCGGCTGCGATGACTTATGTCGCATCTGCAGCGGTAGCTATATTGCAGCTTTTGAGAATGCTCATCATAGCGGGAGCTTTTGGTGATAGGGAATGAATGTAAGAAAGATCGCGTATAGGGTTCTGAGAAAATTTGAGAAGGGCAAGAGGTTCCCAACGGAGGAAGTCAAGAGTGCCCTCTCCCGGATGGAAAAACGGGAGAGGGCGTTTTTTAAAGAGTTAGTTTGGGGGGTTATGAGAAAGCAGGTCTACGTAGATTGGCTTCTAAACGAGTACTTGAAGAACCCAGCTGTTCCACCTGCGATAAGGATTGCTCTGAGAATGGGCGTCTATCAGATACTCTTTATGGATTCCGTCCCGAACTACGCTGCTGTAGCAGAGTCTGTGAAACTCGTGGAAAACGCACGTTTTAGAAAGCTGGTGAACGCGATCTTAAGGAGGATTTCAAAGGAAGGGTTCAAAGAACCTGATGAAGTGCATGTAAGGTTCTCTCATCCAAGATGGATATACAGAGAACTTTTAAAGTGGGGCGAGAACGCAGCCAAGGTGATAATGAAAGATCACTCAAAACCCCTTCCAACGGTTCTCAGGGTGAACACATTGAAGATCTCAAAAGAAGAGCTTCTGAAGATGCTTCAAAATGAAGGAGTGGACCCACGTCCAACGAAGCATTCACCGTTCGGGATAGTCGTTAAGTACAACGGTGACCTCTCAGAGCTCTCCGTTATAAGAGAAGGATTGGCAACTGTTCAGGGGGAGTCTTCTCAGATAGTTACAATGATCCTAGACCCAAAACCTGAATCGAGGATATTAGATATGACAAGCGGTATGGGAGGGAAGGCAACTCACATAGCCGAGTACACGAAAGACCGTGCTGATATACTCGCCATCGATGACTTTGCAGAAAAAATAGACGTGTTGAGGGAAAACGCTAAACGGCTTGGAATAAGCTCCATAAAGACGCTGGTAGCGAACTCCAGAGAACTTTCAGGTATTCTAAATGAGGAATTTGACTACATATTGCTCGACGCCCCATGTACATCTCTTGGAACAGCGAGGAAAAATCCTGATGTTCTTTTGACAACAAGACCAAACAAACCGAAAGATATGAAAGTTGTTCAAAGGGATCTTTTAGAGCAGGCGAGAAAACTTCTGAAAAAGGGCGGAAAGATGGTCTACTCGATCTGCACGTTCACAAAGGATGAGAGCACGAACCTCATGAAGGAATTTCTTGGGGAAAGAAGAGATATGAAAGTTATCGATATAAGGAGAAACTTGGAGTATATAGGGGTGGATTACATTTGGGATGGATTCGGAGCTCTTTTAATTCCAGACGGAGATGTTTTAACGGAGTTCTACATAGCAACACTTGAAAAGAAATAAATGGAGCGGGCGACGGGATTCGAACCCGCGACCCCCAGCTTGGGAAGCTGGTGCTCTACCAACTGAGCTACGCCCGCTCACCCTGTGTGATATTATCCAAATTCTTCAAACGTCTGTCAACAGGAGAGAAAATTATGAGGAAGATCCTGATAATTTCAACGGTTTTGGTTGTGCTATTCACCGGGTTGAAGATATTTCAAGCCCTATCCGAAGTTCCTGAGGAGGATATCATATACAAATCACTGAGATCCATCAAAGATGGTGATGAGTTCACGTTCGTGGTTCTTGGAGACAACAAGAACTCGATCTCCACGTTTGGAAAGATAATAAAAAAGATAAACGACGATCCTCAGGTCGGATTCGTAATCAACACGGGCGATATGGTTTTCGATGGAAGTCCGATAAAATACGAGTTTCTTTTAAAGCAACTGAGAAGACTTAGAAAACCCATTTTAACGACTTTGGGGAACCACGACGTGGCTGACCACGGTCTTGAGACATACACGAGGATATTCGGCCCGATGTACTACTCTTTCCATGTGGGACCAGCATATTTCATAGTCTTGAACAACTCAAACGAAAGAGATATAGATCCATACCAGATGGAGTGGCTGAAGAAAGAACTTAAATCGGCTCAGAAATACGAATACAGGTTTGTCTTTTTCCACGTTCCGATATTCGATCCCAGGGTGGAGAAACAGCCTGGGCATTCGATGAAAGATCTTAAAAACGCGAAAGAGCTCCTTGAAATCCTGAAAAACGGCAAGGTCACTATGATTTTCTGTGGCCACATTCACGGGTACTTCAGAGGGGATTGGAACGGTGTGCCTTACATCATAACTGGTGGGGCGGGGGCAGAACTCGTCGGGTTGGATCCAACTCACTATTTCTACCACTACATCAAAGTGCACATTTCGAAAAACTCCGTGAATTATGAACTCGTAAAGGTCAAGTCTCCGGATTTCAACATAGTTGACAGGCTAGGAGCTTTCTTGTGGCTCTACACGTATTCCTTTGTGGTGATAAATTATTACGCTATGATACTGACCGTCGGTCTCTTCATTCTTCTGAGCATTCTCATACACGGGGAGGAGGGAAAAATTATTATCAGATCACTTGCTTTCATAAAGAATTCTAAATTCCTGAAGGTAATTTTAAAGGTATCCTACAAAATAGGAAAAGCGTTTGAAGGGAAAAGAAGCTGATCTTCAAACACGATCGTTTGGAGGAGATAGCTTGAGGGTATTGGCCGTTGAAACTTCCTGTGATGAAACCGCGATTGCCGTCTTAGAGGACAAAACGAAAGTTTTGGTGAACCTCGTAGCTTCCCAGATAGACATTCACAAGAGATTTGGAGGAGTCGTTCCGGAAATCGCCGCCCGACATCACTTTGAGAACATGAAATACCTACTTGCCGAAACCTTCAATAGGGTGAAGACCGACACTATCGACTACGTGGCGGTGACATACGGCCCAGGTCTTGTCGGGGCCCTCCTCGTTGGGATATCCACCGCGAAGGGTATATCCCTAACGCTCGGTGTTCCACTGATCGGCGTGAATCATCTTCACGGGCACATAAGCTCAGTCTATCTGGCATATCCGGATCTCAAGCCTCCTTTCGTCGTTCTTCTGGCATCTGGAGGTCATACGGAGATTGTCCTGGTGAAGGAAGATTCCTTGAAAGTTCTTGGAAGAACTCTCGACGATGCCGCAGGTGAAGCGTTCGACAAGGTCGCTAGGATACTGGGATTGGGGTATCCAGGAGGCCCGGAGATAGAAAGAGTTTCTAAGAAGGGAAATCATGATT
>JALVXE010000214.1 GCA_027038385.1 Thermotogaceae bacterium | reverse complement strand
TGAAATGCAGGAAGCAGGAGTTTTGGAAAACACCGTCCTTGTGTTCGGTCAGATGAACGAGCCACCCGGAGCGAGGTTTAGGGTGGCGCTGACTGCTTTGACGATAGCAGAGTACTTCAGGGATGTTGAAAGAAGAGATGTTCTTCTTTTCATAGACAACATATTCAGGTTCGTTCAGGCTGGATCTGAGGTCTCGGCTCTTCTTGGAAGGATGCCATCAGCTGTCGGTTATCAGCCAACTCTTTCAACCGATATGGGAGAGCTTCAGGAGAGGATCACGTCCACGAAGAACGGTTCTATAACTTCCGTTCAGGCGATATACGTTCCAGCGGACGACATAACCGACCCGGCGCCGGCCACGACGTTTGCGCATCTTGACGCTTTCGTCGTCCTCGCAAGGAGAAGGGCAGAGCTCGGGCTGTACCCAGCGGTCGACCCGCTTGACTCGTCATCTAAAGTTTTAGACCCAATGGTCGTTGGTGAAGAGCACTACAGAGTCGCAAGAGGAGTCCAGGAAGTTCTCCAAAGGTACAAAGACCTTCAGGACATAATAGCGATACTAGGTATGGAAGAGCTCTCAGAAGAAGACAAGATAATCGTTCAGAGAGCGAGAAAGATAGAAAGATTCTTAACTCAGCCAACTCACATAGCCGAGAGATTCACCGGTCAACCCGGTGTATACGTTCCGATAAGCGAAACCGTGAGGGGGTTCAAAGAGATCCTTGAAGGAAAATACGACGATCTTCCAGAGCAGGCGTTCTACATGGTCGGAACGATAGAGGAAGCCCTCGAAAAAGCGGAAAGGCTGAAGAGAGAAGCTGGGCAGGTGCGTTGATGTGAAGATAAAACTCCAAGTTTTCACACCCAAAGGAAAGGTTTTCGAGAAGGATGGGGACATAGTAAACTTCAGGACAGTTGAAGGAGCTATGGGAGTTCTCCCGAGGAGAGCCCCCATAATAGTGCACCTTGCAGTTAGTGAGGTTGAGGTTGCGGATGGTGGGGAGAGAGAAAAGATAGGCGTCGAGGGAGGATTTCTGTACTGTGATGGAGAGAGAGTTGTCGTCCTCACTTCTAACATAATACAAGAGGTGATCTGATGAAAAGAGCGGTTGTTATAGACAGCTTGGCGGATATTCCACCTTACTTTGAAACGTCACTCCCGGTGAAGGTGGTGCACTTCAGGGTGTACATAGATGACAAGGAATATCTTGACGGAAAGACTATATCTAAAGAGGAGTATTACGAGATAGCCTCTAAGACTATGAATTTGAGAACTTCATATCCTCCACCTGAGGAGACGTTGAATATATACAGAGAATTGGAAGAGGAAGGTGTGGAAGAAGTCCTCGCGCTCCATCTTCCGGAGAAAATGAGTGGGTTTTGGCAATCCTTCAGAAGGATTCTGGACAAAGTGAAACTGAAGATAAAGGCCTTTGATGTTAGGTCTGTATCCGTTGGAGCTGGGATAGTCAATTCGAAGATGATAGAACTCTTTGAAAATGGCGCCTCTTTTGAAGAGCTCGAAAAGAAGTTCTGGGAAATAAGGAGGAGGATGCTTCTTCAATTCAGCGTCTCTTCTTTGAGATTTCTCATAAACAACGGTAGAATAGGAAAAGCCAGGGGACTCATAGGAACCTTGATGAACATCCTTCCCATACTGACCGTGGACGGGGAGGGTGAAGTTTCACCTCTTGGAAAGGTTAGAGGAAGAAAGAGGGTAATAGACAAAATGGTGAAGAACATCATCGATTTTGCGAACGGGAGAAAAATAGAACTGTTAGTCGGATGGGGAACTGATGATATGAAGGAAAGGGCGATGAGTATAAAAGAGAAAATCTTTGAAGTTTTGGGAGACAAAGTTGTAAAATTTGGAGAGATAAGGGTTTCACCGACAGTGGCTTCGCACACGGGACCGAACGTCTTTGGATGCAGCATATACGTTCTTTGAGGAGGGGATAGGGTGAGAGAGCTCGTGAAAGTCAAAGACGAATCCTTTGAGGTTACGATAACTTTGAACACACCTCTGGCGATAATAATCAGGGATCTGTTTTATGAGGGCGACTGGGAGGCAATGGAAGAGGATCTGGGAAAGAACGAGATCATGAAAGCTGAGATCGAGACGTGCAAGAAGATCGAGGAAAATCTTGTACACCTTGGTGAAGAAGTCTACAACCCGGTGTCTTTTCCCGAGCTAAAAGAGTGGTTGGATGAGGTGGATATAAACGTCTCTAACATGAACCACATATCGCTGAACGGTCTTTACGACGTGGCGATTGATTATGCGGACAGAGGCCTGTACGACACGGCATACGAGATAATAAGCTTCATGCTCGACTTCGACCCTCACTATGCTCCAGCTTACGAGCTTAAAGGATCCCTGCTGGTGGAGCAGGGAAGGATTGAAGAGGGGCTCGTTTACCTGGACAAGGCAATAGACATAGACCCGTGGCTCATAGAAGCCTATTCTTCCCTGGGGGAAGGGTATTACAACTTGGGTGATTATGAAAAAGCTGCTTATTATTGGGAAAAAGAAATAGAGAAGGCTCCCGAGAATAAACTCACCTACTTCATGCTGGCGGAAGCCTACGAGAAGCTCGAAAACCATCAGAAAGCCATAAACACCCTTTCAAGGCTCCTTCACAGAGATCCAGACAGCGTTTTAGCCCTGTACGAGATGAAAGAGATATACGAGAAGATTGGGAAAGAGGACAAAGCCAAGGAAGTAGAAGACAGGATAGCCTCTATAAAACCGAAATACAGCAACGACGTTGAGGTGTGGGCGAAAGTACTTCTCAGAAGGGGTGAGTACGAGAGGGTCATGGAGGTTCTGGAAGAAAAACTCAGCACCACGAAACTCAACACCCATATAAAACTCCTTCTCATAGTTCCCTACATAAAGCTCGGCATGAAAGACAAAGCCAAGGAAATAATCGATGAGATAAAGGATAACAACGTCTGGTATTACTACGGTAAAAAAGAACTATTCGGGGAGTTTCTGAGTGAGGAGGAAATGGCTGAGTGTGGTATATCGTAAGTGGAGTGCTCGGTGCGGTTATAGGGAGTTTCTTGAACGTAGTCGTATACAGGTTGCCTAAGGAGGGTCTCAAGCTGTGGGACCCTCCTTATTCGTTTTGTCCTGTCTGCAAACACAGGTTGTCTTGGAAGGACAACATCCCGATAATAAGCTATATCTATTTGAAGGGAAGGTGTCGCTACTGCGGGGCGAAGATACCACTGAGATACCTGCTTGTAGAGATTTTAAACACAGCTACATACATACTCGCTACTTACCTTACAAGTGATCTAGTGGTTCTTGTTTCTCTTTTCGGAATCTTTTCGGCTCTTATAGCGATATCCTTTATGGACCTTGAATACATGGGGATACACGATTCTTTGAACATATCTCTTTTGATATTCTCGTTCTTATTTGCCTGGAGAGTTCACTCCATCGTGATCGGTCTTATAAGTGCTGGAATAAGTGTGGGGATATTCTTAATCTTCAGTCTTTTGAAAAAAGGAATGGGAATGGGAGATGTCTTGATGATAGGGGCCGGAAGTGTTTCGCTCGACTTTTTCACGCTCGATATCGCTATACTCATAGCCGCGGTGGGAGGCCTTGTATATTCGCTACTTGTCTATAAAGGGCTTAAACTTGGGAAGACGATACCTTTTGGGCCTTTCCTCGCAATGGGAATAGCCACAGGGGTCGTCATAAGGGTCATTTCTCTATGAGGACACATGCAAACCCCGCTTCTTTTTTTCTGTATTCGTTCGAAAAGCTCACATATTCACTTGGATTTGATCTCAAACAGAATTTAACTTCTTTTGCAAGCGAGAGAAACTCTTCGACCTTTGGAAAATCTGCCTTCGATAAAACCCCGCTTCCCTTAGATTTGTAGTACTTTTCCCAAGACCCTGTTATAAAGCAGATCACTATCTTTCCGCCCATCTTGGCAATTCTGAGCATCTCTTTGATAGCTTTTTTTCTATCTTGAAAAAATTCTATCGCAGCCACTGATATCACGGCATCGAAAGTTTTATCATCAAATGGTATTTCTTCTGCATATCCTTTGACGCACCTCAGGCCTTTCTTCAAGGCTTTTTCCATCATCCCATCGCTTGGATCTACCCCGACGACATCGTACCCGAGACACGAGAGTTTCTTGGTGAAATTTCCCGTGCCACATCCGACATCCAGAATCTTCTTCCCTCTTACGGGAAGAAGAAGGGACAGAGCACACTCGGTCTCTATGAGATCGATAGTCTTTCCAGGTTCTTTTTCGTACCAGGAATCGTACTCATCTGGGTTCCATCCTGTACTTTCTGACCTTTTCATCCATCTTCACTCCACCACGCTTGATATCTATCTGGAATGTGAAAACACATCTTTCGCTCACCTTCTCGCATTCTTTTATTATCTCAGATTGAAGCTCTAAAAGCTCTTCTAAATCCCCTTCCACAACCGTTGAATGGGCGTTCACTTCATATTTCAATCCAGAGCTCTTTATAATCTCGATCACTTCATCGATGATGTATTCCAAGTTTTCTATCTTTATGGGAACGATCTGAAAGCTAGCCGTGTACACGCAGATCACCTCCACACGAAAAAGAGGGGCCTTTTCAGCCCCTCTTTCTCATTTCGTCAAGCTTAGAATCCTATTCCAAATCCGGCAGATACTGTAAGCCCTGTCATCTTAGATCTGTCGAAATTGAAAAGTCCAGCGTAGTCTATTACACCAACGGATGCTGACATTCTTAAAATTCTGAGGTCCAGATTCAAGCCAAGTGCCTTTTTCCAAGCTGGGCCAGTATTTGTTAAGTCAAGCCAGAGGATGTTGGCCAGGTCGACATAGGCCCCGTATTCTTTGTCTTTGAAATCTGTGGTAGATTCAAAATGAGCCGCGATGCTTACAAAGGAAATCTTGTACTCTGCAGCGGCGAAGAGTTTCATCGGTATCGAGGCTTTTTCAGGATCCCTAAGTTTCGTGAATTTCTCAGGTTTTTCCACGATCGGCCCACTTTGATTGAACTTTAGATTTACAAGGCTTGCTTCAAAGCTCACCCTCGAATATCCCTCATAAGATAAATTTGCAGGCTTTAGTGATATGTCGTTCACCCCTGCTGCTACTTCCAGATTCCCGAAGTTCGCACCAGCTCCTACGCTTAGGTAATACCCAGCACTGTTGACGAGTTCACTGGTGTCCAAGTTCTCCATGTTTTCTAAATTTGGTAACGCACTGAGAAGTCTTACATCACCGTTTATCTTCATTTCGACGGTTGCCGTATTCTCATCAGATCTGTAAAGGAAGTGAGCTTTGGAGTTCTTATCAAACCACAGTGTTGGAACGTATATTCCCCCGGAAATCCCAAATTTCAGATTGTTTCCTGTTTCAAAGCTCAAATTGAGTCCGGCTTTTGCAACAAGCCCTCCGTTGAATATGTTAAATGTGGATTCCTTTGTTTTGTTCATTTCAACTTTTCCAAATAGAACCTCCATTAGCTCGTACGGCAGGTACAAAGAGATGTTGTTCTCCAAGTTCGCAATTGCACCAAGTCTTAAAGATCCAAATCCCATTCCCAAGTATTCGTTCATCGATACAACTGGTGAGAGTCTGAACCCACTTTTCATCAGATCCAGCTTTGACTTGTCCAAAACCACTTTGGAACCTTCTGCCATCGTCGTGATGTCCTTTATCGAGAACAGATTTTGATCTAGACTGATGCTCATCTGAAAATCGGATAGATCTACGTATTTCCTCGGACTGCTGAGCATCATCACCGGGTTCTCAAACCACAGCGAGCTGCTGAATCCAAAGTAGATGGCGGGGACCAAGAGGATCATCAGAAGCTTCTTCATCTTCACTCACCCCCTTTAGCGATCAGATCTGCTTTTAGCTTCATCTTGAGATCTATCTTTCCTTCACTCGATACGATCTGACGACCACTTAAAATAGC
>JALVXE010000213.1 GCA_027038385.1 Thermotogaceae bacterium | reverse complement strand
CTTCGGAGCGCCACAGTTTGGACATATCTCGTAGGCAACACTTATCGCTCTGTATATCTTCGCTCTCTTTTTGTGCGTTCTGCTTCTCGATCTCTTCTGCTTTGGAACGGCCATCTCTCATCCCTCCTCCAGTTTTCTCTTTAGCTGCGCCAGTTCGGCGAATTTGTTCCCTGTGGAGAACTCCGGGATCTTGTTACAAACGTGATCGGGATGCTCGTTCAAATTTATACCACAGTAAGGGCACAAACCCTTACAATCAGGTTTGCAGAGAACTTTTTGCGGGACTTCGACTATCATCGCTTCAATGATTCTATCCGATAAATCTACCACCGAACTCGTATAGTATATCACGTTCCTGAGATTTTCAAGGCGAATCTCACCTTCGATGTCTCCATGTTTTTTCTCAACGTATAGGGCTTCTACAACACTGTTTATCTCCACTCTTACCGGTGTAAGGCACCTCGTGCATGGATGTTCTATAGCGGTCTTCACGTATCCACCAGCTGCAAATCCATTTTTGGACCTGGCGATCACGATCTTCACGTTTATATCTTCCAAAAAAGGCATACAACCGGTGTCAAGTTCAAGACACTCGAGCTCGAATTTCCCTTCCAATATCTTTCTCTTCTTTATACCGTTCAGGTCAACTTTCCAATCCATCGGATCCCTCCGGCGCTCTATTAAACCACTTCTTGCTAAGACGAAAAAGGGGCTGCGTATGCAGCCCCTCCTTGGTGGGAAGCATCCATTACATTATATCCTTTGGGTAAATCATCTTCACAAATTTGAATTTACCATTCTTCACGACGTCGACGACGACCGGTTTTATCGCGTTTCCGTTGGCGTCTATCGTTATCACTCCTGTAACACCCGGGAAATTCTTGATCTTCCTTATGTTTTTGGCAATTTCAACTGGATCTGGCTTTCCAGCCATCTCTATGGCTTTGAGGAGTATCATGTACGCGTCGTAGGAGAGTGCCGCTGCTGCTGATGGATCTTCTCCGTATTTCTCTTTGTATTTCTTCACGAATATCTTCGATGCTTCAGTGGCGGCACCTTCCGGGTGATAATGCGTTGTGAAGTACATACCCTCAACCGCTTTTCCACCTATCTTGATGAGTTCTGGAAACTCCACTCCGTCGCCAGCCAGAAGTTTTCCGGTGAATCCCATCTGCCTAGCCTGTCTCGCTATGAGCGCCGCCTCGGTGTAATAGCCTGGAATGTATATGGTGTCAGCACCGAACTCCATCGCCGCAGCTACCTGAGCTGAGAAGTCCTGATCTCCGGTCTTGTAAAAGAGTCTGTGAACCGTTCCACCGAGCTTTTTGAATTTCCTGGCAAAGAAGTTCGCCAATCCCACGCAGTAGTCCTGCTCAACATCCATGAATATTGCGACGTTCCTCGAACCGAGTTCTTTGTAGGCGAATATTGCCGCTGCTGCTCCCTGGAAAGGATCGATGAAACACGCTCTGTTGACGTACTTCCTATTCTGGGTGACAAGCGGGTTCGTCGCCCACGGAGATATCATCGGAATGTGGTTGTTTTCCGCTATCGGTGCACCAGCTAGGGTGTTACCTGAGCTCATCGCTCCGATTATCGCCACGACTTTATCCTTGCTTATGAGCCTTTGAAACGCGTTGGCAGACTCGGTCTTTTCAGATCTGTTGTCAGCCAATATGAGCTGCACTTTCTGGCCAAGTACGGTTGGCTTCTCCTCATGTGCGATTTTCAAACCGTTCCATGCTGCTTCTCCAACTGCTGAAAGGTTTCCGGTCATCGGAAAGACGACCCCGATCTTTATAACGGCCAGCGCCATGATCGCGAACATGATTGCTGATACGATCAAAAGTTTTCTCATAGGCATCACCTCCTGGTGAAAAATTTTAATCCCCCACCATTTGTGGATTATACCTCCCATAAGTCACATGATACAAAAATTCATGTCCTCTCAATGAAGAATCTATGAAGGTTTTCAATGTCTTCCTCTTGAAGAAACCTGGAAGCATCAGCACATATCCCAAGGGAATCCAGGTAGTCCTTCCAATCATCTGGTTGGTGCTCTGGATACATTACGTTGAAGCTCTTTCCTTCCTTTGCCATTTCTATTACTTCTTCGATAGAGCATCCACAACTTTTGGAAGCTAGGTGAGCTCCGAAAAGATCCACGCCGAAATCGTTTGCCATATCAACGATTTTCTCCGCGTTTTCATGATACCTGAGTATGCGAGATACGCCTTTTTTCAACCTTCCTTCCATGGCTATGCAACTAATCGGGCACCCGTAACACGGATGCCCATATCTTTTCACGCTTTCGTTCTTGGCCTTGAGTTTCTTTCTGATTCTCATAGCTTCCCTTAGAAATCTCTCGTTTTCAGCATTAAACCTTGCTGGAGAGAAGACGATGGCTTTCACACCCATGTCGAACAGAACCTTTCCAGCCCCCTTTCCAAAGGATCTAAACCTTTCGGATATCAGGGAAGATATGTTCGATCCGTTCTCACCTGCTGGGCCAACTAAGATCGATCTTTGCCCCTTTTTTTCCAGAAGATCTGCCACTTGAAAAATGCTCTTTCCAAGAAGATCAGATGCTGAGCTGAAGGACATCCCATCCGGGCTAAAGTGCAACGTGAGCTTTTCATCTGAGCGTTCGGTGATCACGATTCCATCGATTCCGTACCCCTTTATGTATGCTCCTATGAATCCACCTATAGATGAGACGTGGTAACCCTGATCTGTCTTTATTCCCATAGAATACCTTCCACCGGTCGGAGCTGGGGTTCCTGTCAGAAGACCCGAAGCCATGACCAGAGAACCCCCATAAATCGAAAGGAGCTCCCTCACAAGGGAGCTCCCACCTATGGTCTGGGTCTTCAATTCGACTTTCTCAGAGATCCTCTTTTTCAGGTATACCACTAAAACCCTCTTCAGAATTCCTTGAAAGTCTCCCCTTTTGCTCCGCAGACTGGGCATCTGTCTGGAACCTCGCCCTCCACCGTATATCCACAAACTGGACAGATGTATATTTTCTTATCTTCGTAATCCTCTCCTTTCTTCACCATTTCTTTCGCCTTTTTGTACATCTCAGCGTGGATCTTCTCGGCTTCCATCGCGAACTTGGTGCTTATCTCAGCTCCTTTTTCTCCCTGGAGTTTGGCGGTTTCGTTGTAAACCGGGTACATCTCTTCCACTTCAAAGGTCTCACCATCTATTGCCGTCTGAAGGTTTCTCTCATCGTTTCCTATGCCACCGAGCTCTTTCAAATGGTTCCTAGCGTGGACGTACTCAGCGTATGCTATCGCTCTGAAAAGTCTTGCGAGATTTTTCTTTCCACGTTTTTCCGCTTCCTCGGCGAATATCGTGTACTTCATATGAGCCATAGACTCACCTGCGAAGGCATCACTCAGGAATTTGCTGGTCATCTTTTTCATACTTTCACCTCCTTGACGGGATTCTACAGGATTATGAAAACAATTTCCAAATTTTCGAAAATTGTTTTAAAATACATCTCATGAAGATGCAGGAGATTAGGGGGGAAGCACATGGACGCAAGAATTGTAAACGCCCTTCTCACATCTGTGGTAGGGATATTCACTCAGGTTTTGCAACTCGAACCGAAGCTCGGAAAACCTCAAGTTGCGAAAGACATAGATCCGAAATACTCCATAGTCACAGTTCTTGGTTTCGTTGGTGACATAGAAGGGAACATGATATATTCTTTCAACGAGGATACGGCCCTCCAAATAGTCTCAAGGATGATGGGAATGGATTATGGGCAACTCGACGAACTCGCCTTATCAGCTCTTGGAGAGCTTGGAAATATGACCACAGGATCTCTTGCGGTAAACCTGGAGAAAATAGGTTACAAGACCGATATAACCCCACCCACCGTGATAACTGGTAAGGAGATAAAGGTATCCGTTGAAGGAGTTATACTGAGGCTTCCCGTTCAGCTATTCAAGCCTGAGGACGTGGAGTTGAATCTCGTAATGAAGAAATGAAGGGACTTAGAGACTTTGCAAAGCTCAACCTCATTACAGCTTTTGGAACCACTGTTCTTGCGAACATAGCGGTTGCCGGTTTTATCGGATGGTTGATAGACAAGTACACCTTCAACAACAGGGTCATATTCGTGATCTCGCTCTTTTTTGGAACCATCTCTGGAATCTACAACGGCGTGAGAGAACTCTTGAAAGAAGCGGAAAAGTATGAAAAATTTGATAAAAAAGATGATAACGACAATAGCGGTTCTCACAGCAGCTGAAAGTTTAGCCGCTGTGTTTTTTTATCCAAGGCTTTCCGCCGGAGTTTTGATAGGTGGAGGCGGAGCTTTAATAAATACTCTCTCATTATGGTATGATATAAATCGATCTTTGAAGAAAAGGAAATTAGTAAAGGGATATGTGGGTAGGTATGCATTCAGTGGGGTCTTGATGCTTCTAGGGGGTCTTATCTCGATAGAGTCTCTAATTGGTGTCTTCGTAGGGCTCATGAACTTGAAGCTTTCAGCTTACATACTGGGCTGGAGGGGTAGAGAGTGAACAAAAGGGACAAAATTTTCATCAGCGTCATATTGATAGTTTACTTCGTCGCGTGGCTCATTAGTCTGAAGTACCTTCCTCCAATAGATGAGGCTTTCAGCACTCTCGGTCACAGATGGGTCGTCAGCATAGGCGGCTTCGCTTTTAACCCAGCCACACTTATAAACGCGGTTATATTTTTCTTGATAATACTGTGGATTGCCCTATCCGTTAGGGATATGAAGTTGGTCCCGGATAGAAAGCAGTCGATAATCGAGTGGCTCTTCGATACCTTTTATGAGATGGTGGAAGATACTGTACCGGATCCAAGGTTTGTACGATCGACTTTCGTAATAGCGATGACGGTTTTCATGTTCGTCTGGGTGTCGAATATGCTTGGGAGTTTTCCTGGAATAGTTTTCACGGGTTGGGAGAATGGAAAGCTCACCGAGATAGGTCTGTTCACAGACACTTGGCAGGCACCAACAGCTGATCTTAACACGAATCTCACGTACGCTTTGATGGTTTTCGTGATAAGCCATGCGTTCGCTATAAAGGCGAAAGGATTCAAAGCGTGGTTAAAGGGTTGGTTTGAACCGAATCCGATAATGATGCCGATGAACCTCATAGGCGAACTCGCAAAGCCTATATCTCACTCCTTGAGGCTTTTTGGAAACATAGCAGGTGGCGCTATACTGACTTTCATCTTTTCGTACATGGTCAAGTATTTCCTTCTCCCGGTTTTTCTGTGGGGGTTCTTTGGATTGTTTGTGGGAACGATTCAAGCTTTGGTCTTTTCGATACTCGTTATAGCTTATATAAGCGCACAATTAACTTGAAGGAGGGGTCCACATGGATAAGATGGATTTAGCACAAGCTATATACTTGGCGGGAAAGGCTATCGGGGCAGGTCTTGCCATGGGTATTGGAGCTATAGGTCCTGGTATAGGTGAAGGTAACATAGGAGCTCACGCTATGGACGCTATGGCGAGACAGCCCGAGATGATGGGAGCTATAACCACGAGAATGCTCTTAGCTGACGCAGTTGCTGAGAGCACGGGAATATACTCGCTTTTGATAGCTTTTCTCATCATATTTGCCCTCTGAGGAGGGGATTTAAGTGGATGCTATGAAACCTCAGTTGATAAATTTCAACTGGACATCTGTTGTAATGCTCTTGATGCTTCTCATCCTTATGTACATACTGTACAAGCTTTTGTACAAACCCTTCTTCAAGATAGCCGATGAGAGGAAGAGAAAAATCGAGGAAGATATGTCATCGGCGGAGAGAGCGAGAAAAGAGGCTGAGGAGCTTAGAAATCAGGTATCTGAGGAGCTAAAGAGGGCTAGAAAAACTGCTGAGGAGATCATCAGTAAAGCCAGAAAAGAAGCTGAGGAAATAATCGCCAAGGCAAAGGATGAAGCGAAAGAAGAGGCGAACAGGATAGTTG
>JALVXE010000212.1 GCA_027038385.1 Thermotogaceae bacterium | reverse complement strand
AGTCATAGTCGTCGAAGTCGATCCGGTGAAAGCCGTTGAGGCGATAATGGATGGCTTCGAGGTTATGAAAATGGAAGATGCTGCAAAGATCGGAGATTTCTTTGTTACAGTTACTGGAAATAAGAGGGTCATCAACATGGATCACATATATTCGATGAAAGATGGAGCAGTTCTTTCAAATGCAGGGCATTTCAACGTTGAAGTGGATATGGAGGCCCTTGAAAAAGAAGCGGTCGAGAAATTCGAGGCGAGGCAGAACATAACGGGATATCGCCTGAAGAACGGAAAAACCGTGTTCGTAATCGGAGAGGGGAGGCTCGTAAACCTCGCCGCTGGGGATGGTCACCCTGTTGAGATAATGGACATGTCCTTTGCAGTACAGGCACTCGCACAGTTGTATATTTTGAAAAATCATGAAAATCTGAGTTCAAAAGTCTACGATTTCCCACACGAGATGGATGAGGAGATAGCCAAGCTCATGTTGAAGAGTATAGGGGTCGAAATAGACGAGATGACACAAGAACAGAAGGAGTATATGAAAAGTTGGAAATGAGAAGGTTAGCTCTTTGGACGATCGTCGTTATATTGGTTCTAGTGTTCTACTATTCGTTCTATGGGAACTTCCAAAGGTATATTGCTATATACGGAGACAAGACTTTTCAAAGATCGGTCGAGGAAGGCCTGGGCTTGTCACACGTCAGATTCGTCGTTAAGAACTCTGGAAAAGTCGACGCGATATTTGACGAAAGCAGAAGAACCTGCGAAATCAACAAGACTGTGTACCATCTAGATTGGAAAAGAGACGTCAAAGATCTGATATTCGCCAGGTTTGGAAGTTCAGTAGATTTGCTACCCGTTGTCGGGGGAAAGATAGATAGAAACTGGAAGATGGTTTACGCGGAATGTGGAAAGATGATCAAGGGAAAGCTAAGCGAACTGTTTGAGAATGGATGGCTGGTGGCAAAAATAGCGATTTTATCCAATGGAAAGATATTGGCATACTATGATCCGATAACAGACGAACTCTTAGAACCTGAGCGTTAAAAAAGATGTATAATTGTGTTCTGATGAGAGGAGGAATGGATTTTGCCAGAACAGGTTATAAGGAAAGCTCTGGAAGATGAGCTCATAGAGTCGTATTTGAACTATTCAATGAGTGTGATAATAGGAAGGGCTATACCGGATGTCAGGGACGGATTGAAGCCAGTCCAGAGGCGGATACTCTATGGGATGGCAGAGCTCGGTCTTACACACAAATCGGCTTTCAAGAAGAGCGCAAGGATAGTCGGAGAGGTTCTCGGAAAATACCATCCACATGGGGATTCAGCCGTTTACGACACCCTGGTCAGAATGGCCCAGCCTTTGTCTATGAGATATCCCCTCGTGGAAGGTCAAGGAAATTTTGGCTCGATAGATAGAGATCCTCCAGCCGCTATGAGGTACACCGAAGCGAGATTGACAAAATTAGCCGAAGAGATGCTTCAAGATCTCGATAAGAACACCGTCCCCATGATGCCGAACTTCGATGAAACTCTGCTCGAGCCTGAAGTGCTCCCTTCCAAAGTTCCGAACCTCTTGATAAACGGCTCGTCTGGCATAGCGGTAGGCATGGCGACCTCCATACCCCCGCACAACCTATCCGAAGTCGTCGACGCGATAATCGCGTACATAGACGATAACGAGATATCCGTGTCAAAGATCATGGAGCATATAAAGGGACCCGACTTTCCAACGGGTGGAATAGACGTAAATACAGATTCCTTGAAGAGCATATACGAAACCGGTAAAGGCAATTTGAAAATCCGCGGGAAAGTCCACTTTGAAGAAGGAAAGAAAAGGAACAAGATAGTGATAACCGAGATACCGTATATGGTTAGCAAAGCAGCACTCATAGAGGAGATAGCGAAATACGCTCAGAGTTCTGACAAGATAAGGATAAAGAACATCAGAGATGAGTCCGACAAGAGGGGAATGAGAGTCGTAATAGAGATACCGAAGGATATAGACTGGAGAATCGTCCTGAAAAACCTCTACGTCCACACTTCTTTGCAGACATCCTTCACCGTTCAGATGCTCGTCATAGACGAGATGAAAAAGCCTCGTCTCATGAACATAAGGGATTTGATTGGTGCGTTCGTCAAGCACAGGTTTGAGATAATAAGAAAGAGAGCGCAGTACGAGTATTCTCAGTATTCAAAGAGAGCGCACATACTTGAGGGCTTGATGAGAGCGAGTAGGTCGATAGACACGGTGGTAGACATAGTCAGAAGCAGCAAGAATGTTGACGATGCAAAAATAGAGTTGATGGATACGTTAGGAGTTACAGAAGAGCAGGCCAAGGCCGTACTAGACATGAGATTGTCAAGGCTAACTGTTCTCGAAGCGGAAAGACTCATGGAAGAGTACGTGGATTTGAACAAAAAGATGGAGAAAAGCAAAAGGATAATAGAGGACGATAACGAGGTTTACAGAGTCATGAAGGAAGAGTTGCTATACCTCAAGGAAGAATACGGTGATGGTAGAAGAACTCAAATTGGGACCTCCGAGGATACCGAATATTCCGTTGAGGATCTCCTGGTTGATGAGGACATAGTCATAACCCTCACCAAAAAGGGTTATATAAAGAGTACTCTTTTGAAGAACTACAGGCTTCAGAAAAGAGGGGGGAAGGGTCTCAAAGGGGCTAAAGTTTCAGATGGAGATGCGGTGGTCCTTCTGACATCTGGAAGGCTCAAAGGGAGGACGCTGTTCATAACATCTTTCGGAAGAGCTTTTGCTGTCAAGAACTACGAGATAGACACGTCATCTAGGGGAACGAAAGGAAGGAAGGTCGAGGGGTATATCAAGATCGAGCCTGGCGAGAGAATACTGGAAATGATGCAGCTCGACGATGAAGCAGGGGACATAGTTATAGTTACGAAGAGGGGAAGAATAAAGAGACTGAAACTAGAGGACATAAGGAATGCTGCAAAGAGCAGAGGAATAAAGATAATAAGGCTTGACAGCGGGGATTCCGTAGCTGCTGCAGCCCTGGTGAAGGATGAGAGCGACACGGTTTTTCTGTCCACGAAAAACGGTATGGCTATAAGATTTCCCATCTCCGATATAAGAACTATGGGGAGATCTGCCGGTGGTGTTATAGGGATGAGACTTTCGAAGGGTGATGAAGTAGTCGACATGTCCGTTCTTGAGAATGACGATGGATACATACTGACAGTTACAGCCAAAG
This sequence comes from Thermotogaceae bacterium, assembly GCA_027038385.1. Taxonomy (GTDB): domain Bacteria; phylum Thermotogota; class Thermotogae; order Thermotogales; family Thermotogaceae; genus WGAO01. Next base: position 2,842 of record JALVXE010000212.1, on the reverse strand, counting down.
GATTCGGAAAAAGAACTCCCGTCAGGGAATACAGGATCCAGAGGAGAGGTGGAGTGGGATTGAAGAGTTTCCCCATGGGAAAAGGAACGGGAAGAGTGATCGGAGTTAGATTAGTTAGAGATGATGATGAAGTTCTCCTTATAACCAAGAAAGGAACGGTTATAAGATTTCAAGCGGATGACGTATCTGTACAGAGCAGATACGCGAGAGGGGTGAAGCTAATTGTCCTATCCGATGAAGACGAAATAGCACAACTATCGGTGGTGAGATGATGTATAGAGATATTCCTCATACGGCAGATGAAGCTTATGAAATTGTCTTCTCGGATGAAAGTGAGCTTTTTAATGACATTGTTGATATAATTAAAAATGAAGTAGATGGAGAGTTTAAAGAGGAAAAACGTGAGAAAGTATATGAGCTCGGCGAAGATTTAACAGATGATATTTTCGATATAACAAACGATATGATATACATGGTCGATAGGGGATGGGTTCCAGACAAAACCAAGCTTAGGGGAAAGAAGTTGAAGGTTATCTACAAGAAGGCGAATATCCGGGAATTGGATTACAAACCGCTGAAAAAGCACATGAGTCGTGAAGATATTGGAAATTCAAAAATCTTAAAGGTGGTGTTTGACACTTGAGAGGATTAACGGAAAGGCAAAAGAAAGTTTTGAATTTCATAGAGGAGTACATGGATAAGCACGGCTACCCACCGAGTATAAGGGACATAGCAAGGAGGTTCAGGATAACTCCGAGGGGGGCCCAGATACACCTCATCGCCCTCGAGAAGAAAGGTTATATAAAGAGATCCGGAAAGAAAGCTAGAGCTATGAGCATATCGAAAAGGACAGAGGCTGTTCTCGTACCGGTGGTTGGCACGATAGCGGCCGGTGAGGCTATAGACATGGTGGAGGAAACGGAAGAGGAAATAGAAGTTCCAAAAAGCATGATGTCTATCGGGTTCGATCATTTTGCGCTCAAGGTCAGGGGAAACAGCATGGTGGGCGATCATATAGTGGACGGAGATTACGTCGTGATAAGGAAACAGGACTTCGCGGATCCAGGAGATATAGTTGCGGTATCTATAGACAACGAACAGGCGACACTAAAACGCTTGTCCTATGAGAACGAGATGGTTGTTCTTAAACCTTCAAATCCCGAGATGAGTCCCATAGTGGTAGAGCCAGAAAGGGTAAGGATTCTGGGGAAACTCGTCGGAGTGATAAGAATCATAGGCTGAGTGCGCGGGAGGGGTGAATATGTACAGATCCTATGAGAAAGATAATGTCGTAGTGATCATTCCACAAGGGGAATTGGATGTCACGAACTCGAACAGCTTCAAAAACGAGGTAGCAAGCGAGTTTATAGACAAAGGAAAAGTCAACATAGTACTAGACATGTCTGGGGTATCTTACATGGATAGCTCGGCCCTTGGAACGATAATAAGCCTTTACAAGAGCTGCAGGATGAACGGTGGAAGTTTTGCGTTAGCCGGACTCGTCGATAGTGTTAGGAGGCTATTTGCCATAACCGCCCTAGATAAAGTTGTGCCTATATTCAACACAGTTGATGATGCCATCAAAAAAATGAGGTGATTCGTGGTGATGGATTGTGGCAGGTTGAAAGACACCGTCATAGTCAGAATGAAACCTTCTTTGGACATTTCTAACTCACCTGAGTTCAAGGAATGGCTTAAGAAAGAATGTTTAAAAGAAGGAGTTAAAAAGGTGGTTCTAGATTTTTCTGGTGTTAAGAGTATAGACAGCTACGCCCTTGGTATTCTTGTGTCCATACAGAAAGGTCTCGGTGAGAATGGAGATCTCGTTATAGCGTCCCCCAATGACAGTATAAAGAAGATTCTGGATATAACATCCTTGAACAAGATACTGATCGTCGTTGACACTCTGGAAGAGGCGTTGGAGGTGAAAAGATGAAGATAGCGATAGGCAGTGATCACGCTGGATATGAGCTCAAGGAATCCGTGAAGGAATATTTGAAATCCAAGGGAATAGAAATCGTAGATGTAGGTACCTATTCGGAAGAGAGGGTTGATTATCCAGACTATGCCAAGAAAGTCTGCGATGAGGTCAGAAGCGGGGCGAACCTTGGGATACTCATATGCGGAACAGGTCTTGGAATGTCGATCGCTGCCAACAAGTGTAGAGGTATAAGGGCTGCTCTGTGTCTTTACCCGGATATGGCAAGACTGGCAAGAGAGCACAACAATGCAAATGTGCTCGTGATGGCTGGTAGGCTTATGGGAAAAGAGCTTGCAAATTGGACGGTAGATGCATTTCTCAGTGCAGAATTTCAAGGAGGAAGACACGAAAGAAGGGTTAAGAAACTGGAGGAAATGGAATGAAGAAGATAAAGGAGGTTATTTACAAATTAGACGAGGAGGCGCTCCAGAGAATAGAGGAGCGCCTTTTTGAATTAAATGCTCCGTACGCGATAGAAGAAAACAAGTTCGGTTTGTTTCTAAAGAGCTATGATCTCCGTGTTGATGAGCTCATGGAATCTGAGGGGTTCAAACCACTGGAGATAAGAGAAGTTGATCCACTTGAATGGGCAAAGAACCAGCTCAGAGAACCCTTCAAACTTGTCAGGGGAGTGATAGTGGATCCGGTTGGAAATTACGAAGGAAAGGAAGAAATAGTTTTGAAGATACCGCCAGGTATGGCTTTTGGAACGGGGATTCATCCAACAACAAAGCTGGCTGCGTCTTTCATAGTGGATTACTTCAAAGAAGGTATGAGCTTTTTGGACGTTGGAACTGGAAGTGGGATCTTGTCCATTTTGGCAGCGAAACTGGGAGCTTCTAGAGTCCTTGGAGTAGATCT
>JALVXE010000211.1 GCA_027038385.1 Thermotogaceae bacterium | reverse complement strand
TCGAGGTGCACGCTTCCATAGGGGATACACCATTCTTAGTGAAGGGAATAGACACGATTTCCAAAGGAGACATGATACTGTTCACGGATGACTACGCGAAGGCGATCCCAAAGATAGAGAACAGGATATACATACTCGGAAAGGATGGGAGGATCATAGGATTCGGTTATAAGAAATTCTTGGACGACGGGGAGTACTTGGCCTCGATAGATCCAAGGTATTCAAAGTATTTGAAAGGGTTGAAGATTAACGACACTTTCAGAATAAGGATAGAATCGACGTTTGACATACCGATAAAGCACGCTGTCGAAGCGGGCCCTTTGGTCCTTTTGAACGGCAAACCTTTGATAGACCAAACGAGTGAGAAGCATAGATACGGTGGTGGACTCGCGTTCTACAAAGCCACCAGAACTCTTGTTGCTATCAAAGATTCTCACACCGTGGTTTTAATGATGACCGAGGGTAAGGTAACCTACGACGACATGGTGAACTATTTGATGAGCAAGGGATTCGTCAGTGCCATGTTCCTGGACGGCGGGAGCTCCTCAACCATGGTGGTTAAGGATATGACTTTCACGGGAAACGGAAAAGAGAGATACGTGGCCTCAGGTCTCCTCGTCTTTCCCAAGAGGTGAGAAAATCTGAAATTCAAACTGGTGAGTGAGTACGAGCCAACTGGTGATCAACCCCAAGCGATAGAAAGGCTAGCTGATGGCATTGAAAAAGGCTATAGGTTCCAAACGCTCCTTGGCGTCACCGGTAGTGGAAAGACTTTCACAATGGCTAATGTCATAGAGAGGATAGGAAAACCCACCCTCGTGATATCTCCGAACAAGACTCTGGCCGCACAGCTCTACAGCGAGTTCAAGAGGTTTTTCCCAGAAAACAGGGTTGAATACTTTATAAGTTACTACGATTACTACCAGCCTGAAGCCTACATCCCACAGAAAGACCTGTACATAGAGAAAGATGCGAAGATAAACGACGTGATAGCGAGGATGAGGATGTCAACGTTCGAAGCTCTGAGAACGAGAAGAGACGTTGTAGTGGTGGCATCGGTTTCAGCGATATACAACTGTGGGGATCCGGAAGACTTCGATACGCTGAACATAAAACTGGTGAGAGGGATGGAGATCGATCCGGTTGAGATCTCTCGCAAACTCGCTAGGATAGGATACAGGAGATCGGATTCTATCAGTGCGGAGGGATCCTTCAGACTCAAGGGGGACACGATAGAGATATATCCAACCTACACGGACGACGCTTTCAGAATAGAGCTATTCGGAGACGAAATAGAGCTGATACAGAGAATCAACAGGATGAACAAAAACGTTCTCGAGGATCTGGACAAGCTCACGGTATATCCGGCCAAAGAATTCATAACCACCGAGGAGAAGATAAAAAGAGCTGTGAAGTCCATAAGGAAAGAGCTTAAGGAGAGAATCGAGGAATTGAAGAGAGAGGGAAAGTTTCTGGAAGCACAAAGGATCGAGCAGAGAACTTTGGCGGATATAGAACTTCTTGAAACCATGGGATATTGCCCTGGAATAGAGAACTATTCGAGACACTTTGATGGGAGGAAGCCAGGAGAACCACCGTATACTCTTCTCGACTATTTCGACAACGACTTTCTAGTGTTTATAGATGAATCACACTTGACCATTCCACAGCTTCGAGCCATGTACAACGGCGATCGATCGAGAAAGAAAACGCTTGTGGAATACGGTTTTAGACTTCCGTCGGCCTTGGACAATCGCCCAATGAAATTCGACGAGTTCCTGTCAAGGGTAAACCAGGTGATCTTCGTTTCGGCAACACCTGGGGATTTCGAAAGGGAGGTATCGGAGCAGGTAGTCGAACAGATAATAAGGCCGACGGGACTTGTAGACCCTGAGGTCGTCGTTTATCCAACGGAAGGCCAAATAGACAGACTGCTCTTTGAGATAAAAAAAGTGAAGAAGCGTGGCGATAGAGCGATAGTGATAGTCCTCACTAAGAAGATGGCTGAGAGACTCTCTGAGTACTTCGTAGATTTGGGGATAAGATCGATATACCTTCATTCAGAGATGGATGCTATAAAACGCGTGGAGACTTTGAAAAAACTCAGGAGAGGTGATGTAGACGTCATAGTGGGTGTGAACCTCCTCAGAGAAGGGCTCGATCTTCCGGAGGTCTCGCTTGTCGCAATAATGGATGCGGATGTCGAGGGATTTCTCAGATCAGAGACGACTCTTATCCAGATAATCGGTAGGGTAGCGAGAAACGTAAATGGGAAGGTTATAATGTTCGCAGACAAGATAACCCCGTCCATGAAAAGGGCTATAGATGAGACCAACAGAAGGAGAAAGATACAAATGGAGTACAACAAAGAACACGGAATAACTCCGAGGAGCATCGTCAAGCCGATGGAACTAGAAGTGTTCGAGAAATTCATGAAGAAAGACGAAGAGAGGTACCCCCAGCTCGTCAGATCCATACTGTCCTTGAAGGAAAACCTCTCGCTGGACGAGTACGCAGCTGTTTTGGAAGAAGAGATGTACAGGGCTGCATCAGAGCTCAGATACGAGGATGCGGCGGCTTTGAGAGATGAGCTTTACAAAGTCAGAGAGAAAATGGAAAGGTAGCCCCTCAGTTCTCCTTATTTCCATCTCATTTGCAAAGCCATCCACTTTCGTGTATAAAAACGTTGGATATACGAACGAATCAGGAGGGATCTATCTGGCTCGAACGAGGGTCGATGTATTCAACACACCGATTCCAAAGGCGCTGTTAAAACTCGCTTGGCCTATAATGATAACCCAGATATTTCAAATCATCTATAACATGACTGATGCGTTCTGGCTTGGAAAATTGGGTAAGGTCAAGTTCAGCGCGCCAACCGTCTCTTTTCCCGTTATATTCATATTCATGTCCTTCGCCTTTGGCTTGTCCTCAGCCGGTACAGCTCTTGTATCCCAGCACATAGGTGCCAAGAGAAAGAGAGAGGCGGAAAAGAGTGCCATGCAAACGTTGCTATCGAGTTTCCTTCTATCGATGTTCCTCGGATTAATTGGGTTCTTCTCATCCAGTTGGATCCTAACATTGTTGAACATTGAAGAGATTTTGAGACCATACGTTGAAGAATACCTGAAAGTCATATTCCTAGGGCTTCCGTTCACATTCCTGATGTTCTCCTCACAGGCAGTTGTCAGGGGATGGGGAGATACCGTGTTCACGATGAGGGTAACGGCAATATCTGTACTCGCAAACGCATTTTTAGACCCATTTATGATATTCGGAATCGGATTTCCGAGGATGGAAGTTCGAGGAGCGGCACTCGCCACGATAATCTCACGAGCTATTGCAGCCATGTACAGCATACACACTATGATGAGCGGTAAGCTGGGTTTCAGGATACACCTTGAAGATTTGAAACCGGATTTGAAGATAATCGGAAAGATATTCAAAATTGGGATACCCGGTGCAATAGGCCAGGCGGTTACGGCGAGTGGTTTCGCAGTCGTCATGGGTGTAATCTCGAGGTTTGGCCCGGCGGTAGTTAGCGCCTACGGGGTCGGAAGTAGGATATCCTCGGCACTTTCGATGGTGGGATTCGCAATATCCGGTGCTGTAACGACGATGGTCGGGCAATTTTTAGGAGCCAGGGATATCAAAAAGGTAGATGAGACAGTGAAATGGGGTTTTATAGAAACCTTTACGATAGTTGGAGTCATGGCACTGTTTTTGTTTCTGTTTGGGGACCTCGTGACGAAGTTCTTCATAGATGATCCTGAGGTTGTCAGACTGGGAGAGACGTACTTTCATCTTGTGTCTTTCTCAATGCCACTCTTTGCTATGATGTCCATAGTCATGGGTGCGTTCAACGGAGCCGGAAAGACGCATCTAGTAGCTATCGTAAACGTAGCGAGGTTGTGGGGAGTTAGAGTTCCACTGGTATTTTGGATGGCCAAACTCTTCGGATTCAACGGCATATTCTACGCCATGGCCATCAGCAACGCCCTTGCACTCCTCTTGGGATACGCGATGCTTAAGCTCGTCAAGTGGAAGGAGGCGATAATATGAAGATAGTTATAGATAGCACGATGGACCTTTCAAGCGATCTGAGAAAGCTCGTCACGATCGTTCCGCTGAACGTAGAGATCGCTGGCTATAGGTTTAAAGACGGAAAACCACTAGAAGAAGTCTTCGAGATGATGAGAAAGAACAAAACCTTTGCTAAGACGAGCCAGCCGTCTCCAAGAGACTTTGAAATGGTTTACTCAAAGCTTTTAAAAGAATCAGACTGGGTACTCTCAATTCACATATCGAGTAAACTCAGTGGAACCTACAACAGCGCGAGAATAGCCGCGGAGAAATTCAAAGGCAGGGTGTTCGTTTTCGACAGCAAGTCCGCGTCGATAGCTGCACATGTCCTTGTGAAGGAGGCTTTAAAGCTTTCAAATGAAAAACCGGAAGTTGTTCTAAAAGAACTGGAAATTGTCAGGGATTCCACGGAATTCTACCTGACCGTTGATAACCTCGAATTTTTGAAAAGGAGCGGAAGGTTGAGAGGTGTGGAATCCATAATCGGATCCATCCTGAAGCTTCGCCCGCTCATAGAAGTTGTGGACGGTGCTCTGAGGACGAAGAAAATCCATAGGGGAAACGCGAAAATCCTCATGGAGATGAAAAAGCTAATGGAAGGTTCGAAAGAGGTTATCATAGGCCACATACTCAATCAAGAGATAGCGAACGATCTCAAAAGGTATGCAGATTCCATCGGAATTCCATCAGAGATCATAACGGTCAGATCCTGCGCGCTATCAGTTCACCTTGGTCCGAAAGCCTACGGTGTAGCCCTCAGAAGGTGAAGGTTATTGAAATCCCGGGGAACACGACGTCAAAGAGCGATAACTCCAATGGGCCGAGCTTCAAACCACCCTCTATGTAAGGCACGAACAGCATAACAGTTCCCACTTCACCGTAGAAAACTCCGAAGTACTTCCTGTAGAATCCTCCGAGAAGAAGGTTCACCCCGTAAGTGGTCCCGTTATCGTAGGTTCCATACCTGAGCATCGGAATGTAGTAATCCTCCATGTATCCATAGTCATCTTCGTAGTAGACGTAGTAAATTCCCATGGAAAAGAAAGTCCCCTTCTCCTTTTTCTTAGCGATATTTTCGATGTGCCTTGGATTTCTCTTGTATATCCCTTCTTTTCCATAACCTATCTCTGAGACTATCTCCCTTATGGAACCTTCAACCTCCGACATTGGAACGTTCGACGCATCTGCAAACACTATCTCACCGCTGTCTATATCGATTATCTTCACGCTCACGGTTACGTAACCGTACTTTCCAAAAGATCTCTCAACACTGCCAAATATGACGTACTTAGCACCTATCATCTTTCCAAAATCCTCTGGCTCGACCAAACCCGTATCCGCCAGCTTTCGTTCTTTCAGTATCAGCTTTATATCCTCCCTGGTCAGGACCTTGAAATGCCCAAGATCCATCAGAGCGCTCTCCAAAACGGAGTTCAGGGAAGCTATCTCTCCTCTTGAGAATGTCTGTGATCTGAATCCGTAGACGGCTATCTTCGGCTGGTCTAGAGCTGATGCTACGGAAACGAGGAAAACTGCTATCAGAATAGTGATTACTTTCTTCATGATACCCCTCCTATCTGGAGTACTTCATATATTCTCTCATCTTCCTCTCCATTTCTCTCTTCTTTATGTCTTCTCTTTTGTCGTACTTCTTCTTTCCACGGGCGAGCGCTATCTCAACCTTTGCTATTCCTCGATCGTTGAAGTATATCTTCGTCGGTATCAACGTCAAACCTCTCTCCTGGAGCTTCCCGGTTAGCCTTTTTATCTCCCTCTTGTGAAGGAGCAGTTTCCTAGGCCTTTCCGGATCATGGTTGAAAACCCTGGACGCGTGATCGTATGGGGCTATGTGCAGGTTCAAAAGCCAGACTTCTCCATCCTTAATTCTGCAGAAAGAATCTTTGAAAGACACTCTTCCCTCTCTGAGGGATTTAACCTCTGTTCCTTTCAGCGATATCCCTGCCTCCATCCTTTCGAGTATCTCAAAATCTCTTTGAGCTTTCTTGTTAGCCGCTACAACCCTCAAATTTCCACACCTTCTATGTGGAATATCCCATTCTCGCTGACCTCCACAGCATCTAGCCGGACGTTTTCAAACCCTCCAAATCTTTTCATGTAGGCAAGAGCCGCCTTCTCTATTCTCTCAAGCTTTTTTCTGTCTATTCTGAATCTCCCATCTTTTCCATACTTAACCTCAACAAAGATGAGCGTTCTACCCTTCTTGGCGATTATGTCGATCTCTCCAAATTTTGTTCTGAAGTTTCTATCCAAGATCTCATATCCGCGCTTTTTGAGGTACTCCGTGGCTAAATCTTCTCCCAACTTTCCCTTCAGCCGAGTATCGGTGGAACGATCAGGTGGTTTCCTTCCCTTTCTGGGAAGTTGTTCCTTATCTTCTCTGAATCGAATTCTCTCACCTCTGAATCTCTCATTGGAGCTTTCCATTCTACAGGAGTGTACATGGAATCGACGCTGGATACATCGACTTCATCCAGCATCCTCATGTAGTCCAATATCTCCTGAAGATCTTCTCTTAGCTTTTTCTCTTCATCACTTGTCAGGCCCATCCTCGCCAGGTTTTCCAGTTTTTTTATCAACTCTTCCGTCACCTTTACCAATCTCTATCACTCCCTTTAGATTCGTGATGTTACTCCTAGCGGCTTGAAGATTCTCCTGGACGATCTTTTCATAAAGCTCCTTTCTATACACCTTGAACTCTCGAGGGGCTTCTATGCCAATCTTCACAGTATTCTTATCCACTTTCAGGACTTTAACTTCTATATTCCCACCTATGAGTATGCTCTCTCCTACCTTCCTCGAGAGTACGAGCACATGAACACCTCCAAGTGATATGATATCACAACTGGAGGTGAAGTTTGTGGCGGAGCTCGGGAAACTCCTCATAATACTCGGATTGATAACGATCGGGCTTGGGATTTTGTTTCTCTTCTGGGGAAAGATCCCTTACTTTGGAAAGCTTCCAGGAGATATCGTGATAAAAAAGGGAAACTTCGTATTCTACTTTCCAATCACAACATCGATCGTGGTGAGCGTTGTTTTGAGCCTGATCCTGTACTTCATCTCCAAAATTAAATGATAAAATACCCTCGGAGGTGATGATTTTGAAAAAGTTCCTACCAATTTTGGTGATAGCGGCTGGATTGCTCCTTCTCGTTGCTGCAGAGAAATCAACACCCAGGATAGCAGTCGTGGATGTCGCGAAGGCTGCGCAACAATACAACAAGATGAAAGAGCTCAACGCAAACTACAAGAAGGACTTTCAGTTTTACAAAAGCAAACTTGATGAGATCCAGAAAGAGATAGAGGAGATGAAGCTCAAAGGAGCACCGAAAGAGGAGATAGAGAAAAAGCAACAGGAATACCTTCAGAAGAAACAGCTCTTCGAAGGGATGCTCCAGCAGGAGTACAACCCGAAGATCCAAGCCGTCTTGAACGAGGTAGTCGAGAAGGCAAAGGAATTCGCCAAGAAGGAAGGTGTTGATATCCTGATTGGTCAGGGAGTTATATACGCCAAGGAAGACTACGATCTGACTCAGGATTTCATCAACTACCTGAACTCACAGAAATGATCAGAGCGGTGGGACTTCGAAAACGCTTCGGGAGGAAAGAAGTCGTCAAGGGAGTGGACATAGAGGTGAAAAGAGGAGAAGTCGCAGGACTTCTTGGACCAAATGGAGCTGGAAAGACGACGACGTTCAACATGATCCTCGGGATAGTTTCGCCGTCTGCGGGACGAATTTTCTTGGATGATGTCGACATCACATATCTCCCAATCCACAAACGTGCCAGGCTAGGCATCACGTACCTGCAACAGGAAACATCGGTTTTCTCCGGCTTGAGCGTTCTTGAAAACCTTGAAATAGTCCTGAAGTTTGCTGGAGAAAAAGATGTCAGAAAGAAAGCTGAGAGTATTTTAGAGGAGTTCGGAATAATCCACTTGAAAGATCAGATAGCGGATGATCTGTCTGGAGGAGAGAAGAGACGTCTTGAACTAGCACGTATGATGACACTCAAGCCGTCTTTTTTGTTGCTTGATGAACCGTTCGTTGGAATAGACCCGAAGACGGTGAAGGATATTCAAAACATGGTGAGAGAACTCAAAAAGAGGAACATGGGGATAATCATAACGGACCACAACGTTGAAGAGCTCTCGGAAGTCGTCGATAGGCTCTACGTGATGCACAAAGGAGAGATAGTTGCAAGCGGTTCACCTGACGAGGTTCTTTCCTCCGAAGTGGTCAAGGAGGTGTACCTAGGAGAATGAGAGTAGCGATCGTTGGGTACTCCGGAAGAGTTGACAAGCCACCAGTTTCAAAGGTTGCCGAAGTCTCCAGAGAGCTCGGAAGAAAACTGGCAGAGAACGGTCATATGGTCATAACCGGTGGTAGAGATGGTGTGATGGAGCTCGTCTCGGAGGCGGCGAAAAGTGCCGGAGGAGTTGTCATAGGAGTTCTCCCTGGCCGAGAGGGAGAGGGCTACGTCAACCCCTATGTCGATGTACCGATATACACGTCCATGGATTTTCAAATGAGATCCCACATATTGATACATTCAGCAGAGGCTGTGGTATCGATCGGTGGAGAGATAGGAACTGCAATTGAGATTCTCCTAGCCTATGCATCCGGTAAGAAACTCGTTCTCCTAAGGGGTACTGGAGGATGGACAGATAGGTTTGCCGATGTTCTAATAGACGGGAAATACCTGGACAACAGAAAGACGGTAGAAATCTCGCAGGCGTATAGCGTTGGTGAAGTGATAGAAATCTTGAGGGGGTGATTGTGTGAACCTTCGTGCGAAGTTTCTCGTGATCGCACTCGTTCCGATGATACTGATGTGGGTGGTATCCCTGATAGTCGCGAACGGGATATCAGGTGTCTCCAAAAGGATAGACAAGGTCCTGAACATCGACGTTGAAAAGATACACCAGGTGAGCGTTCTAGAATCCAAAGTGAATGAACTCAGATACCTGGTCGTGAAGAGATCGATCAACGGAGATAACACGGAGGATATAAAAAAGACCATAAACGATATAAACCAAATCCTCGATAAGCTTGAGAAAAGCTTGAAAACGGATGTGGCCGGTGAGAAGATGAGAAACTTAGAAGATAGGATAATGAACATGCTGAACTCCGGGAAGATGAATGTCAAAGACTTCGAGGAGATAGACTCCCTGACAAGTGACTACGTATCCAACCTTGAAGGTGTATACAACAGTGTTCAGAAATCCTTGGACAATTCGAAATCTGAGCTGAGATCCTTTGAAAGGAAGGCTAAAGAGCTCTCGATAGCCGTTCCTTTAATCATGATGATTGTTTTCGCAGTCCTCATATACATCGTCGTGAATAAGGTGATGAAGCATCTTGGAAATTTGATGGAAGCGGCAAACAGGATGAAGAATGATGATTTGAGCGTTGAGATAAAAGAGGTCGGTGGGAAAGACGAGATATCCCAGCTGATAAACGTTTTCAGAGAGTCCATGGAGCATCTCAAAAGCAGCATGCTCAACTTGAGAGAGAATACAGAAGCTATATCCAGCGAAATGAAGGAGATATCTGCTGCGATGGACGAAGTGTCGAGCAACATGATAGCGATATCCCAGAACGTCGATTCGATAGCCCACAAGACCGAAGATATATCGGCATCCATAGAGCAAACCACAGCGGGAACTGAAGAGCTATCCGCGACGTCGAGAACCATAGCGAACAACGCGGAGATGGCGAAAGAGGATGCGGAGAACATGGCAAAGAAGGCAAAAGAAGGTGGAGAGGTTATAGGAAACGTCATAGAACAAATGAAACAGATAACGGCGGTGTCCGATGAGATAAACAGGGTCGTAGAAAGCTTCAGCAAGGGTGCTAAAGATATAACTGATTTCGTTGAGACGATAACATCGATAGCCGAGCAAACCAACCTCTTGGCCCTGAACGCTGCGATAGAGGCCGCAAGGGCTGGGGAAGCCGGAAAAGGCTTCGCAGTCGTTGCCGATGAGATAAGAAAACTAGCCGAGGAGTCCAGAGCGGCGGCCGACAGGATAAAGAACGTTGTTGAGGAGATAAGTGGGGTGTCCCAAGATGCCGAGGATGTTGCCGAGAGGATACACAAGCAAGTTGAAGAGGGGTCAAAGCTCGCGGATGTGGCTTCACACAAGTTGGATGAGATAATAGAAGGCGTTCAGAAGATAGTCGACATGCTGAGTGAAATAACGACATCTGTTGAAGAACAAGCTGGATCCATAGACGAGATATCCCAAGCTATGACGATGAACGCGAACACCGTGGCGGATATAACAGCATCCCTCGAGGAAATAAACGCCTCGATAGAGAACGTAACCGCATCTACAGAAGAGGTCACGGCATCCGTGAAGACAGTGGAGGAGAAGCTCCAGAACTTGAGGAATATAGTAGCAAGTTACAAATTGGAGTGATAGTGGTGCCTGACTCGGGCACCACTCTTATTTAACAGGAGGTGCTTCATTTGAGAGTCGGGGGAATGGCCGTGGTAGAAGGTGTTCTCATGATAGGAAAAAGAGCGTCGTTAGCCGTTAGAAAAGGCGATGAAATAGTCGTCGAGGACATGGGAAGATTGCAAAAGGCGAAGTTGTCAAAAGTTCCATTCATAAGGGGATTTTACAACTTGTACTATTCCCTGAAGTTTGGCATAGATGCGCTGAACAGGTCTGTCGAGATAGTCGAAGGTCAGGAGATGAAAAAAGGCGAAAAAATCCTGTCGATAATTCTCGCCATTTTTCTCGCGATAGGGCTCTTCTTCTACCTTCCGATGGGTATAACCTACATACTCAAGCCTCTGAGGGGGAACGAATTTCTCTTTTCACTAGTTGAGGGGACGATAAGGGTTATGATATTCGTTCTGTACGTTTGGTTTATATCCCTCATGAAGGATGTCAAGAGGATGTTCATGTACCACGGTGCGGAGCACAAGACGATAAACGCATACGAAGCCGGCGAAGAATTGACGGTGGAAAACGTCAAAAGGTACAGCAGAATACACGAAAGGTGTGGAACAAACTTCCTTATGATATTCATGATAACTTCCGTCGTGGTCTATAGTATCCTAGCGATCTTCTTTAAACCGACTTTCGAATACAGATTGATATCCAGAGCCGTTGCCATACCGGCCTTGATATCCATAGCTTACGAGATACTCGCCCTATCCTCTGAGTCAAAAGTCTTCTCGATAACTTTCAATTCCTTCGGAAAACTACTCCAGTTGGTGACGACCAGAGAGCCAGAGGACGACATGCTTGAGGTTTCAATAGAGGCACTTAAAGCCTCACTCAGTGGGGAAGGCGAGGATGTTGAGATAATGATGTAAAGGAGTGAAAGAGAATGAAGCACCTCAGAGTTTCCTCGTTGGTTACAGCTGTTGTTGGGTCGGTGCTCGTCACAATGAGTTCGATGTATGTTGCCCTGAGAATGGGAGCTCTTCCTTGGCCGACGGTGTTCGCCGCTCTATTTGCCATGTTCGCCCTTAAGCCGTTCAAAGCGTCTCTTCACGATATAAACGTTGCGCATACCGGCATATCTGCGGGTGGTCTGGTATCTGGTGGACTCGCTTTCACTATACCAGCTGTTTGGATCAGTGGAAAAAACATCAGTTTTGTTCAGATACTCGTCTCAGCATCTATTGGGGCTCTCATAGGGGTTTGGATGATCGTCTCGACTAGGAAAAAGTACGTTGAGGAACTGGATCTCCCGTTTCCCATGGGGATAGCTGCATACGACACGATCAAAGCAGGGGACGAAGGTGGGAAAAAGGCAAAAATCCTGTTCACATCGATGAGTGCGAGTGCCATCTTCACGTACTTGAGAGATGGACTGAGAATAGTGCCCGTTGTCTACAAGAACTTCGGAATGTTTCCAATGGCCGTCGGGATAGGGTTTTTAATAGGGATCGTGCCGACGATGAGTTGGCTCTTTGGCGGCCTGGTACAGCTGATTTTCAAAACGTCTTGGCTCAAGGATTTTGGCCTTGGAATGATGATAGGTGGAGGGCTCGCCATGGCGATCCTTGGAAGCAGAAGGGAAAAGATATCTCTGAGCAAAACCGATGCAGTCGTAGCGGGAATCAGTTTTCTGGCATTTCTGACCATGGGAATAGGGATCGTGTCCTCCATCGTTGCGGCCATCCTCGCCGTTTTCGTGGTTCACATGGCTGGGATCGTCGACGGAACCACTGGAATAGATCCCATGGAAGTGTTTGCGATAGTGGTGATATCAATCATCGGTATTCTTCACAAGTTGGATACGGGCTCTGCGGTTATGCTGGCAGGCGTCGTCGCCGTATCGACTGGTCTTGCTGGAGATTCCCTTCAAGACATGAAGACTGGAAAACTCCTCAGAACGAATCCAAGGGCACAGCTAGTATCTGAAGCCCTTGGAGCCGCTGTTGGAGTGATAACCGCCTCTGTCTTGATCTATATGATACATTCCAAATACGGTTCTGGCGCCTTTGGAAAATACTTTCCCGTTCCGCAGGCCGCGGCGGTTTCGAAATTTCTTGGAGGTGGGGCACTGACAAAGGCAACTATATGGGGAATGATAACGGCTTTCATCTTGCAGATATTCAAATTACCGGCCTTGACTTTCGGAATAGGTCTATACCTGCCTCTGTTCATAACTTTTCCGGTTTCCCTTGGAGGAATCCTCAGGCTGGTCGTGGAGAAAGCTATTCCAAATAGTGTAGAGGTGTGGAGCATAACCGCCTCTGGACTCTTAGGTGGTGAAGGGATCACCGGGATAATAATAGGATTGATAAAACCACTGTGATCAGTACCTGACCCTCGGGTCGACAAGCGCGTTTATAATGTCCACTATTATGCTTATCGCTATGACTATGAGTGCGAAGAAAACAACAGTTCCCTGGACGGCTGGAAAATCCCTGTACTTTATCCTCAAGACTAGGTAACTCCCCATTCCAGGCCAGGAGAACGTCGTTTCCGTCAAGACAGCTCCACCTAGGAGGAGTGCAAACTGAAGGCCCATCATCGTCATTATCGGAACGAAGGCGTTTTTCAAAACGTGTCTGTAGAGTATGACCCTTTCCTTTATCCCCCTAGCTCTCGCGGCCTTGACGAAATCCATAGAATACATCAGAACTGCGTTGTTCCTCACCATCCTCAAAAAGATACTCGATATCACGAGTCCGAGTGTCGTTCCTGGCAGTATGAGATGAGCCAGAGCGTCTTTGAAAGCTGTCCAGTTCAACGTTATGATCGAATCTATCAGATAAAACCCAGTTATCACTTTCAAGTTCACGGCGGGTGATAGCCTCGAGCCTATTGGAAGCCATCTCAGATACGCTCCGAATATCATCTGCATCATCAAACCGAGCCAGAAAACCGGTATCGCGTACATGAGTATCGCAAATACCCTCGCAGCGACATCCACGGGGCCGTCCTTTCTGTGAGCGGCTTCCGCCCCCCAGAACACTCCTATGGCGAGGGCTACGATGAATGCGAATATGGTCAACTCCATGGTGGCCGGGAAGCGGTCCATTATTTCGTCCCAAACGGGTCTTTCTGTTAAGGTCGACTTTCCAAGATCTCCTTTCAACAGATCAACGAGGTAGTCTCCAAACTGCACTATTATCGGCTTATCGAGCCCGAGCTCGTGTCTAAGCCTATCTATAACGGCTTTCGGCGCCTTACCGCCGAGAACAGCGAGAACAGGATCTCCCGGCATGATCCTGAGAACGAAGAATATCACTGCCAACAATATAAAGAGCATCGGTATTGCCAATATGAGTCTAACGATTATGTACTGCTTCAGCGACAAACCTCATCACCCCTTGAAACCCGCCCCCCGAAGGGGCGGGAAGGAAATTACTCCGCGTAGATTATGTAGTAGCGGAATATCTGAGTCGGTTCGAGGAGCACACCTTTCACGTTTGTCAAAGCAGCAGCCGTGGCGACTCCCTGCCAGAGAGGTATGTAAGGAGCATCGTTTGCCAGCTTAAGCTGTATCTTGTGATAGAAGGCCTTTCTCTGGTTGATGTCAACCACACTCCTCGCCTTGACTATCCAATCGTCCATCTGTGGATCGCTGTAGAAGCTCCCCAAGGACTTCGCTCCCTCTGTTCCGAGGAACGGTGAGATGTAGTCATCGGGATCGAGGTAATCCGGGTACCATCCAAGGAGGAACATACCCATCTGCCCGTGTAGGAAGTAATCTATGTAAGTGGACCATTCCGCGTACTTTATGTTGACCTTTATCATTCCGGTCTGCTCGAGGGACTCTTTTATAACCTGGGCGACATCGGCTTCGGTGAGTCCGTAGTGGGTCGGCGTGTACCAGAGATCAATCTTCAAGGGGTTGGAAGCGCTATATCCAGCTTTCTGGAGAAGCTCTTTGGCTTTCTCAAGATTTCTCTTCGGGAACACATCTTCATGTCCCCACATTCCCATAGGTATCATTGAGTACAAAGGCCTTGCAAGCCCGTAGAAGACGTCGTTGATTATCTCTTGCCTGTTCACAGCGTAGGCTATGGCTCTTCTAACGAGGACGTTGTCAAACGGAGCCTTCTTGACGTTGAATACTATGTAGCGGATCTGTGGGCTGTTCCCTTCGTACGTCTTGACGTACGGGGATTTTTTGAGATCGAGAAAGTCTCTCGGGTTGAGGTGTCTGTAGGCTATATCAATCTCTCCGGTTTCAAGGGCCATCCTGAGCGTTGCGGCGTCATCGTAGAACATTATGACTATTCTTTTGGTCTTTGGCTTTTCACCGAAGTAGTACGGGTTCTCCTCGAGTACTATCTTCACGTCTCTGACCCACTGCATGACTTTGTAAGGTCCAGAGGCGCTCTTCTGAGGCATTCCGTGGAAGAAATCGTTAGCCGGGTACTCCTTTGGGTTGACTGGATAGGCAACGGTGAAAGCAAGCCTCGAGAGGAAAGTAACATCCGGTTTCTTGAGGGTGAACTTCACTGTGTAGTCATCAACAGCTTCGACGGATTTCACAACGTCTGTTAAAAGAAACGCTGGATCTCCGTTGAGTTTCATCGCTCTCTTTATCGACCACACAACCGCTTTTGCGTCTATAGGGGTTCCATCCTCGAATTTCGCATCCTTCCTTAGATGGAACGTGTAAGTAAGACCGTCTTTGCTTATCTCCCAACTTGTTGCGAGTTGTGGGACGATCTCACTGCTTCCGATCTTATAGCCGACCAGACCTACCATGATGTTCTGAAGGATGTTGCACGAGAAATAGTCGTACGCCTTCGCCGGGTCGAGTATGACTATCTTGTCGGTAGTTCCAACTACGACAGTGCTCTTCATGGCGAAAGCCAAGAGCGCCAAAACGGCGAAGAGAATCACCAAGTACTTCTTCATACCACAACACCTCCTCCTTTAGAGTTTGTGTTTCAAAAGAAACACAACTATCATTTTAATACAGATGACAGGCCACCATCTGACCGTTGCCAACATCTTTTAGTTCTGGCTCTTTGACTTTGCATACATCTTTGGCGAACGGGCATCTTGGATGAAACCTACATCCAGATGGTGGATTTATCGGGTTTGGAACTTCACCATGTGGTATGAACTTTTCCTTTTTCTTCTTCGGATCCGGTTCTGGAACAGCAGATATGAGCGCTTTCGTGTAAGGGTGCTTTGGACTCCTGTATATCTGCTCGAAAGATCCTATCTCGACTATCTTTCCTAGGTACATCACCG
This sequence comes from Thermotogaceae bacterium, assembly GCA_027038385.1. Classification (GTDB taxonomy): domain Bacteria; phylum Thermotogota; class Thermotogae; order Thermotogales; family Thermotogaceae; genus WGAO01. The sequence continues at coordinate 7,561 of JALVXE010000211.1, read as the reverse complement.
CTATTCTGTCGCATACGTACTTCGTGGTCGCCAAATCGTGTGTTATGAAGAGCATCGTCAAGTTAAAATCCTTCTTCAGATCTGCCAAGAGTTTTAGAAGCTGTGATCTTATCGAAACATCGAGCATCGCAACAGCCTCGTCCGCTACGACGAACTTCGGTTTCGTTATCAGAGCCCTCGCTATCACCACCCTCTGTCTCTGACCACCTGAAAGCTCCTTTGGGTACCTTCTGTAAAACTCATCTGGCGGAGTTAAGTTAACCCTTTCGAGCATCTCATAGACCATTCTCTTTCTCTCTTTTGGGGATCCTATATCGTGTATATCTAGGGGATGTTTAATTGCATCGCCTATCCTCATGTAAGGGTTCAGAGATGCCATCGGATCTTGGAATATCAGCTGTATATGCCTTCTGAACCTTCTGAGCTCTTCCTTATCGAGTTTCGATATGTCCTTTCCATCTATCTTAACGCTTCCGTCCGTTAGCTCAATCAGCCTCAGAACCAACCTTCCCGTGGTCGTCTTACCAGAGCCAGATTCCCCGACCAGCCCCAAAACTTCTCCTTCTTCTATATCAAAGCTCACTCCATCCACGGCCTTCACGTACAGCTGTGGCTTTCCCATCACCGCGTCTATGAAAGTTCTTCTCACTGGAAAGTACTTCTTAAGATTCTTAACCTCAACCATTGCCATCGCTATCACCTTCGTAAAGCCAACATTTGACTTTGGATCCATCTACTTCGACGGTTGGGGGCTCTTTTTCAAAGCATATCTTCCTGGCTACAGGACACCTTGGAGCGAACTTGCAACCCTTGGGAGGATCGACGAGATCTGGTGGAGAACCCGGTATGAACTTGAGCTCTAGATCGTTGATATCGGTGTTCGGTATGGATTCGAGGAGAGCTTTCGTATATGGATGCTTGGGCTCGTAATATATCTTCTCGCTCTTTGCGAGTTCCACGAGATGACCGGCATACATCACCGCGATCTTGTCGGCCATCTCTGCCACAACGCCGAGGTCATGTGTTATCAGTATCATAGACATGTCGTACTTTGCCTTGAGGTCTTTTAAAAGCTCCAATATCTGGGCCTGAACTATGACGTCCAAGGAAGTCGTGGGCTCATCGGCTATCACCACTTCCGGGTTGAGAACGAGTCCAAGGGCTATCATAACCCTCTGTCTCATACCCCCAGAGAACTGGAACGGATAATCGTTCATCCTGATAGGATCTATTCCAACAGCTTCGAGAGCTTTTGAAGCCATCTCCTCTGCCTTCTCTTCGGATATTTCGGGGTTGTGGGTTCTTATCATCTCAACGAAGTGATCCCTGACCTTCATGACTGGATTCAGAGATGTCATCGGATCTTGGAATATCATCGCGATCTTCGCTCCCCTGATCTTCTGCATCTCTTTCTCACTCTTATCAGCCAGGTTCTCTCCATCCAGTAGTATCTCTCCACCGACCTTTGCGGTCTTCGGAAGAAGCTTCATAATTCCGTATCCCAGGGTTGACTTCCCTGATCCAGATTCTCCAACAAGTCCTACAGTTTCCTTCTTATCGACGCCGAAAGAGACTCCGTCAACAGCTTTAACCATCCCTCTAGTGGTCTTGTAATGTATTTTGACATCCCTGAGCTCGAGAACCACGGGATCACCTCTTCTCCCTCACGTTGGGATTCAGGAATTCGTTCAAACCCTCGCTGAACATCGAGAATCCGAGGACAACTGTTATTATAGCTAAACCCGGATACAGGAGTGCCCACCAAGCTCTGCTGAGTATGAACCTCCTACCGTTTGAGAGGTCGAATCCCCAGTCTGGGGTAGGTGGAGCTATACCGAGACCTAAGAAGCTCAAACCAGCTTCCGTCATGATCGCGTCCGCCAGGTTCATCGAGAAAACTACGACGACCGATGGAAAGACGTTTGGAAGGATGTACTTGAGCAGAATCTCCCACCTCTTCGCACCTATGGCTCTTGCCGCTTCGACGTAGAGCTCGTTCTTGACAGAAGTCACCTGATTCCTTATCACCCTGAAGTAGGTCGGGGCGTAGACCACGGCTATCGATATCGCTATGTTGAGTATACCGGGACCGAGGAGTGCAGCTATAGCTATAGCCAGTATGAGTCCAGGAAACGCGTACATCGCGTCCATGACAAGCGTGAGCGTTCTGTCGAACAACCCACCTATGTATCCCGATATCAAACCGAGTGGTATACCTATCGCAGAGGCTATCGCAACCGACAAGAAAGCAATTACCAGCGCTATTCTCGCACCGTATATCACCCTACTCAGAACGTCTCTACCCAGGTTGTCGGTTCCGAACTTGTACTCGTGTGAAGGCGGATGAAGGGATCTTCCAACCCGCTTGACCGGGTTGTAAGGTGCCAAGTACGGAGCAAAGACCGCTAGCACGACGTAGAAGATCAGAATGGAAAGACCTATGAAAGTTATCCAGCCTGTGCTACTTCCAAAGAGCCCCTTGAGAGCTTTACCTATTCTAGAGGATATGAATCTATCGACTTCTGGCAATCCTATACCCCCTTCAGGGGCTTATTATAAAATGGTACCAAGGTTATGTGAAGATTTATTTTCACTCTGCACTTTTTTGGAGGGTCAAGAGTGATCTGTCTTGCGGTTTATATATCTGTGATGCTCCTAGTGGCGTTTACCCTTAGAAGAAGGTCACTGAATTTCCAGATCTTGGCGGAAGGGATGGCGCTGGCTACTTCGATGATCTTTCTATCAGTGCTGATCTATCAAAATCCTTTTGCAAAACCAAAACCCTTCTCCTTAACACCGATATTCCTCTCAATTCCCGTTCTCGGATTCGGTGAAGAGATCGATATGCCGATCAATAAATCCTTCGTGATATCCTCGATCGCTCTCTTTCCAGTAGCTGAGGAGATCCTGTTCAGGTGGTGCCTTCTGAAAGAATTCGGGGTATTGATATCCGCAATCGTGTTTTCACTCGCGCATCTGATGAACGTCTTTTCAAGGATAGAGAAGTTTTCCATAGAGCCTCTGATCGCCAGGTTCATATTGGGAATGGTGCTTGGGGAGCTGGTGGCCCAGAGTGGTTCCTTGATCCCATCGATCGTGTTTCACTCTGCTGTTAACCTGTTGGCTGTCGTGAAGAGCGATCTGTGATATAAATCCAAGAGGAGGTGAGATCTTGAAAAAACTCCTCTGGATTTTCACGGTTTTGCTCGTATCTTTTTCATTCCCGCTTAGGGTATCTTTCTTCATAAGTGGTGATTTTGGCACTGAAAAAAAGGCCCTCTCTGAGATCGTCGAAAGAACACTCAAAGGTTTCAAGGACATGGAACTCTTCCCAAGTGATGGACTTTCTTCGATGGTAACTGATGTAAAAAGTCTTCTTCTTGTGAGCAGGATAAACAGGCTGAGGTACGTGTTCCTCCTAGAGAAAGCAAAAGGAGGAATAGATGTGAAACTCATCGATGTCAGGGCGGGAGAAGTGATAGATGTGGGAAAGACAGATAGAGAAGAGCTAGAGAACTTTCTGAAAAAAGAGATAAACGAGAGGTTCGAGCACAAGGGGATAAGTTTCAAAAGGGTGGGGATAAAGCCCTGGGAGAAGGGAGAAGTTTATAAAAGAGGGGATTTTGTTAGATACAACGAAAAGTTGTACATGTGCCAAAAGCTGCACTACTCAACACCTGGAAACGAGCCTGGCAAAGGCGATTTTTGGAAACTGATAAAGGGTAAGTACATAGCTGGATACTACGCGAGCTGGACATCGGAAACCAAGTCCTTCTCCCCGCTCGATATAGATGCCAGCATGGTAAACCTAGTACTCTACGCCTTTGCGAACATCTCAGATGACGGAAGGTGTGTCGTCGGAGATCCCAAGTTGGATCCGGAGAACTTCAAAGAACTCATGGAACTGAAAGAAAAACATCCAAGACTGAAGGTCTTGATCTCGGTAGGCGGATGGAACTGGTCTAAGAACTTCTCAAACGCTGCACTGACTGAAGAATCGAGAAGAAGATTTGCAAAGAGTTGTGTTGACACCTTCATAAGAGGCTCAGATCTAGTTCCGAAAGGACTATTTGATGGGGTAAACGTGGACTGGGAGTACCCGACCGGTGGTGGAAAGTATCCAGGAAGACCGGAAGATAAGGAAAACTTCACGCTCCTTATGAAAGAGCTCAGAAAAGAATTAAGTAAGGCTGGAAAAGGCTATCTTCTGACCTTTGCAGGTGGTGCGGATAACGATTACATATTCAAAAAGGTCAACCTGAAAGAAGTCTCGAAGTACGCCGATCTCATAATCGTGATGACGTACGACTTCAAGGGTTGGTGGGACAAGATCACGGGATTTCAGAGTGAACTGTATCCGGTAAGTCTTGGTGATATGAGCATTTATGAAACGATAGAGTCGTATATGAAAGCCGGAGCTCCGGCAAGTAAGATATTGCTCGGAATACCGTTTTACGGAAGATCCTGGTCTGGTGTTCCGAAGAACAACGACGGTCTATTTCAGAAAGCTGAAGGTGCCGGGCCCGGAACGAAAGAGGCCGGAGTGCTTGACTACAGCGACATAGTCAACCGCTTTGAACCCAGGATGAGAAAGTTTTTTCATCCGATAGCTCAAGTTCCGTGGCTTTACGGTGATGGCATCTTCATAACTTATGACGATCCACACTCCGCGTCTTTGAAGGCTCTCTACGCGTTGGAAAAAGGGCTCGGTGGAGTCGCCATCTGGGAGCTGAGCTGTGATCTCCCTGGATCAAACTCGCTTCTAAAGTCAGTGTACGATATCCTCGGAGATGCGGAATGAGAACTTGAGAATTTTCTCACTCAATAGTAAGATTGTGAAATGATTTCCCAAATTTTGATATAATCCTTTTCAAGACCTGGAGGTGATCTCAAATTGAGAGATTACAAGCCGTCCGAGATAGAACCAAAATGGCAGAAGTACTGGGAAGAGAACGGGCTTTTCAATACACCTCAGAAGTCGGATAAGCCGAAGTACTACGTCCTCGTGATGTTTCCGTATCCATCTGGAACGATACACGTCGGCCACGTGAAGAACTACGTTATGGGGGATATAGTAGCCAGGTACAAGAGGATGAGAGGATTCAACGTCCTCCATCCTTTTGGATACGACTCATTCGGGCTTCCAGCGGAGAACGCCGCGATAAAGCACAACATACATCCGAAGATCTGGACCGAGAAGAACATAGAGAACATAAGAAATCAGATCAAAAAGCTTGGTATAAGCTACGACTGGGACAGGGAGATAGCGACTCATACTGAGGAGTACTACAAATGGACCCAATGGCTCTTTCTGAAGCTTTACGAGCACGGACTCGCGTACAAGAAGAAGGCGGCGGTGAACTGGTGTCCGAACTGCAAGACCGTTCTGGCGAACGAGCAGGTTAAGGATGGAAAGTGCGAGAGGTGTGGAACGCCGGTCACGATAAAGTACCTCGATCAGTGGTTCTTCAAGATAACGGATTACGCAGAAAAGCTCCTCGAGGGTTTGGACAAGCTCAGGGGATGGCCAGAGCACGTGAAGACGATGCAGAGGAACTGGATAGGAAAGAGCGAAGGGGCTGAAGTTGATTTCCCAGTTGAGGGTACAGACGTGAAGATAAGGATATTCACAACGCGCCCAGACACCCTCTGGGGAGTGACTTTCATGGCGGTGGCTCCGGAATCCCCACTCGTGGAACAGATAGTCACGGACGACAGAAGGGAAGGCCTGAAAGAATTTCTATCGAGGGTCAGTCAACAAGACAGATTCATAAGAACATCTGAGAGTGCGGAAAAGGAAGGGTACTTCCTTGGAAGATACGCTATCAACCCGGTGAACGGTGAGAAGGTGCCTATATACACGGCGAACTACATCCTGATGGAATACGGCACGGGGGCGATAATGGCCGTTCCAGCACATGATCAGAGGGACTTCGAGTTCGCGAAGAAATACGGCCTCCCGATAAAAATCGTCATAAAGCCAAAGGATGGCTCAGATCTATCACCAGACGAGATGGAGAAAGCGTTCACCGAGAAAGGGATACTGGTTGACTCTGGAAATTTTAGCGGAATGACTTCCGAAGAGGCGATCCCAAAGATAGTGAAATGGCTAGAGGAAAGGGGAATAGGTAAGAGATCTGTTCAGTACAAGCTCAGGGATTGGCTGATCTCGAGACAGAGGTACTGGGGAGCTCCCATACCGGTGGTTTACTGTGAAAAGTGTGGAATAGTTCCGGTTCCTGAAGATCAGCTTCCGGTAAAGCTCCCCTTCAACGTTGAATTCAAACCGACTGGACAATCTCCGCTCACGTACCACGAGGAGTTTCTTAACACGACCTGTCCAAAGTGTGGCGGCCCTGCCAAGAGAGAAGTTGACACGATGGATACGTTCGTGGACTCGTCCTGGTACTATCTCAGGTACATAAACCCGAAGGACGATGAAAAGCCGTTCGATGTAGATGATGTGAAGGAATGGATGCCGGTGGACCAGTACATAGGGGGTGTGGAGCACGCCGTTCTCCACCTGATGTACTCCAGGTTCATAAACAAGTTCTTACATGATATAGGATACGTTGCCGTGGATGAACCATTCGAGAACCTCTTCACACAGGGTATGATCTACAAAGACGGAGCGAAGATGAGCAAGTCAAAGGGAAACGTGGTATCACCAGATGACATGATAGAGAAGTACGGAGCGGATACGCTCAGGATGTACATACTTTTCATGGCACCACCCGAGAAAGATGCCGAATGGAGCGATGCCGGAATAGAAGGAGTTCACAGATTTGTCAAAAGGCTTTGGAGCACCTCGCAGAGGATAATAGAGAAGGTTAAGGACGTGAAGCTGTCAGGAAAACCTAGCCTCAGAAACAAGAAAGAGAAGGCTCTCAGGAGAAAGCTCCATCAGATGATAAAGAAGATAACCGAGGATATAGAGGGAGGATTCAAGTTCAACACCGCTATAAGCGGGCTCATGGAACTCGTCAACTCTATAAGGGAATACCTTGATGGCACTCTGGAAAACGAGTGGAACTTGGAGCTTCTCAGAGAGATACAGGAGAACCTTATACTCATACTCTCCCCATTTGCGCCGCACATGGCGGAGGAGCTCAACGAGGACCTTGGATCAAAAGAGAGCGTAATGCTCAAGAATTGGCCACATTGGGACGAAAGCGCACTCGAAGTTGAAGAGGTGGAAATAGCGATACTCGTCAACGGAAAGGTCAGGGACAAGGTGGTCATACCCGTGGATACCCCAGAAGAAGAGGTGAAGAAGATCGTTCTTGAGAGGGAGAAGATAAAGAGGGTGCTAAGTGGAAAGAATCCAAAGAAAGTCGTTTACATAAAGGGAAGAATAGCGAATATAGTCGTGTGAGGTGATAGTGTGGAGAAAATACCAAAACCGGTTATAAGAAGGCTCGTGGTTTACTACAGGTGCCTTGAGAGAATGAAAGGAGAGGGAAAGGAGTACACATCGAGCAAAGAGCTGGCCAGAAGGCTCGGAATAAAGGCTTGCCAGATAAGGAAGGATCTGTCCTACTTTGGAGGATTTGGAAAGAGG
>JALVXE010000210.1:4279-6104 GCA_027038385.1 Thermotogaceae bacterium | reverse complement strand
TCCCTCATGTGGCCGAGTGTCTCATCCATGAGAAAGATGACGGGAGTTCTGTATTTCTCAGCTAGGTTGAACGCGGTTATTATGTACTTGTAGACTTCTTGGACTGTCGATGGGTATATCGCTATTATCGCGTGATCGCCGTGTGTTCCCCATCTCGCTTGCATTATGTCACCTTGCATTGGACGTGTCGGCATACCAGTCGATGGCCCACCCCTCATAACGTTCACAAAAACCGTTGGAGTTTCTGTCATCACGGCGTACCCTATCGCTTCTTGCATCAGTGAGAAACCGGGCCCGGACGTCGCGGTCATGGATTTCACGCCGGCTAAAGACGCTCCGATTATGGAAGTCGCGGAGGCTATCTCATCTTCCATCTGTATGAAGACTCCTCCTACTTTAGGTAATTCTCTCGCCATGACCTCGGCTATCTCAGATGCCGGGGTTATGGGATAACCGGCGTAGAATCTGCACCCTGCCCTTATAGCACCAAGTGCTACCGCCTCGTCACCTTGCATCAAGACGTACTCAGACACATTATCCCCTCCGTCACGATTTTAACATCAGTTCCAAGATGGCCAAATACGCACATCCAAAGAGCTCAGCGGATTCTGACACGACGATTGTGATGAATACGATTTTTGCCTTTGGAACCGTTAACATATCGAGCGAAATCTTTATCGTCAGTACGATCGTCAATATTTGAATTATCACTCCGCTGATGATCCAAAGCTTTTTCTGATAAACTACCGATAATATTCCAAAAAGGCCACTCAGAACGATCGAGAGTAGCATCAATTCCGTCATGGATGGCATCTCAAACCCCTTCATGAAGATGCTCAAAAAGTCCGATGGGACTTTTTTGAAGGCCACGTATCCCACCATGCCAATGAGTCCAACCGTGGATATGAAGAGCGAGTTCAGAATGAGGAGTAACTTTATCAGATCTTCGAGTAGTTCTTCACCGCTCTGCAGACTGACTCTGGATCTTCGCTTTTGAAAACCGCTGATCCCATGACCAATATATCTGCGCCTAATTCTATTAGTTTTGAAGCGTTCGATGGTGATACCCCCCCATCAACCATGATTTCGAAATCGAGTCCTCTCGCCTTTCTCATCCCATTAAGCATGAATACCTTCCTTAGGGCTCTATCTATGAACTTCTGACCGGAGAATCCCGGATTGACGCTCATCACGAGAACCCCGTCAAGGCTTTCCAGTATATCGTCAAGGATTATCACGGGAGTATGCGGATTGATAGCCACGAATGCCTTCGATCCAAGCTCCTTTATCCTTTGAAGAGTCCTGTAAAGGTTGTTGCACACCTCGTAATGGACTATGATGATCTCTGGGTTGTATTTCGCAAAGCCTTCAACATGCTGTGCCGGGTTGCTTACCATGAGGTGAACGTCTATGGGAAGTTTTGAGATTTTCTTTATGGCGCTCGCCACAGGGTATCCAAAACTAAGATTTGGAACGAAATGACCATCCATGACGTCTAGATGTATGTAATCCGCGCATTTCTCTATCTTTTTCACCTCGTTCTCGAGATTCGAGAAATCCGCTGCCAGGATCGATGGAGACACCATTACCAATTCACTCACCCCTTCAAAGCGTTTTTAAGCACTCTCACAACCTCTTCAACTTCCTCTTCTCTTATTTCTGGGAATATCGGAAGGGCCAAGGTGGTCTTGGAAAGCTCTTCCGAAACTGGGAAATCACCTTCTCTGTATCCAAGGTTTTCGAAAACCTTCTGTAGGTGCAACGGCTTGGGATAATATACGGCGAATCCTATTTCTCTCTTTTTGAAAGCTTTAATAACTTTCTC
>JALVXE010000210.1:0-4269 GCA_027038385.1 Thermotogaceae bacterium | reverse complement strand
TTGAGCCTGACAACGTACTGATGGAAAACATGTCCCATATACCCATCAACAGGTTTTGGGTATTCGATGAATTCCGTGAGATTCTCACTTTCGAGCAGATTTCCGTATAGTTTTGCGATCTCGATTCTTCTTCTGTTCCATTCTTCTATATACCTGAGTTTCACCCTGAGTATCGCAGCGTGAACTTCATCTAGTCTGGCGTTCTTTCCCAGGATTTCGTGTTCGTATTTCACCTTTGATCCGTGAGCTCTGATCATTTTGAGCTTTTCACATAGTTCTTCGTCGTTTGTCAAGACCGCTCCACCATCACCATAAGCTCCAAGGTTTTTTGTTGGAAAGAAGGAAAAAGCAGAAATCTTTCCGATGTTTCCAGTCTTTTTCAAAGATCCATCTGAGAACTTCCATTCGGCTCCGAAAGCTTGTGCAACGTCTTCAACTATCGGGATTCCGTAGTCGTTTTGTATCTTCTCCAATCTTTCGAGATTGAGGGATCTTCCGAACAGGTGTACTGCAACGATCGCTTTAACCCTTTTTGGGTTCAAACTCTCATTACCCTTCAGGGTATCTTCAAGTTTGTCAAGATCGACGTTCATGGTGTCTGGTTCCACGTCCACAAAAGCTGGAAGGGCCCCAACCCACCTGGATGCCGATGCGGAGGCTATGAACGTGTAAGGAGTTGTCAAGACCAGGTCTTCAAAACCCACATCCAGGGCCATCATGGAAAGTATGAGAGCATCCGTTCCGCTGGATACCCCAACGGCACATTTCACACCTATATAATCTGCGAGCTCTTTTTCAAATTCCCTCACGTTTTCCCCAAGTATGACCTTACCAGATGAGAACACCTTGTCCACAACGTCTAAGATTTCTCCTCGGAGCTTCAGGTACTGGCGTTTCATATCGAAAAGCGGTATCACCGTATCACCTCACAGTTTTTTCATGGTGAATGCTAGGATAGAGATCATGGCTATGGCAGCTGTTTCAAATCTGAGGATTCTCTTTCCCAAGCTGACAAAGCTCGACTTTCCCTTCAAGAACTCTCTCTCGGTATCGGAAAAACCCGATTCTGGCCCGACAACTATTGCGTAGCTTTTATCTGCACTTATTTTCAGCTCCTCTATCCTTATTCCATCTTGATCGAGCGTTAGAAGCTCTGCGTTTTCGTAATCAACCGCGTTTCTCACAGAGGAAGAGATCCTGAGCCTTGGGAAGAGTATCCTTCTGCATTGTTTTGACGAATCTCGAATCACGATCTCGAGCTTCTTTCGCTTCTTCGTGTAATCCCTCTTGCTCTTCTCACCTTTGTAAACGATTATCTCATCTGCTCCAAGCTCAACAGCCTTTTCAACGGCTAATTTCAGCCTCTCCCAGCTCGACGACCCAATGTAGACCTTCAAAAGGTTCTTCGGTGGTACTTCGGCCCTGTGGGCTTCTATTATGTCGCCATACGATTTCTTCTTCCCTATGCTCCTGAGTATTACCTTGTATATTATCCCGTTCCCGTCTGTTACCTCTATCTTCTGACCTTCCTCCGCTCTCACGACTTTGAGATGCTCACTCTCGTGCTCGTCAAATTCCATAACTCCACCTTTCGTTCTGCCGAAGAATATATTCGGCATCAGGGAATCACCTCAAAGCCGGTATATGGAACTAAAGCATCTGGAACTTTTATAGATCCGTCCGGCATCTGGTAATTCTCGATTATGGCAACGAGTGTCCTTCCAACGGCAAGCCCTGAGCCGTTGAGGAGGTGAACGTTCTCCACATTCCCATTCTTCCTTCTGAACCTTGTTTTGGATCTTCTAGCCTGGAACGCCTCCGTGTTAGAGCACGAGGATATCTCTTTGTAATTGTTATAAGATGGCAGCCAAACCTCTATATCGTAAGTCTTGGCAGCAGTGAATCCCATGTCTCCTGTGCTGAGCAGGATCACTCTGTACGGAAGGTTGAGTCTTTTCAAGACCTCTTCAGCGTGCGAGACGAGCGTTTCGAGATCCTCGTAAGACCTCTCTGGTTTTGTGTACCAGACGAGCTCCACTTTGTCGAACTGATGATTCCTTATCATACCTCTGACATCCTTTCCGTAACTTCCTGCTTCTCTTCTGTAGCAGGGGGAATAGGCTACGTATTTGAGTGGAAGATCATTCTCACTCAGTATCTCTCCAGCGTGGAGGTTGACGAGAGGTACTTCGGCAGTAGGTATGAGAAAGAGGTCGTCTTTTTTGGTGTTGTACGCTTCTTCCTCGAACTTTGGTAATTGCCCTGACCACGTCATGGTCTCCCTTTTGACGAGGTGTGGTACCCAAACTTCTTTGTATCCGTGCTCTTTTGTGTGAAGGTCCAACATGAAGTTTATGAGAGCTCTTTCTAGCCTTGCCAATTTATCGTAGAGTATTACAAACCTCGATCCAGAGAGCTTTCCGGCTCTCTCGATGTCCATGAGGTTCAAATCAGGACCTATATCCCAGTGTGCCTTTGGATTGAAATCGAATTCCCGCGGCTTTCCCCATTTTCTTATCTCGACGTTGTAGGTCTCATCCTCCCCCACAGGTACGGATTCATGAGGTGGGTTTGGTATCCTCAACAGAATCTCTCTCTCTTTCTCCTCGAGCTCTTTTCTCTTATCCTCGAGCTCCTTTATAAGATCACCGATTTTCTTTCCCTCTTCTATTAGAGTGTTAGCCTCCTCGTTGTTCTTCTCCCTCTTTGCGGCTGCGACCCTTCTTGATATCTCGTTTCTCCTGGCTCTGAGTTTGTCTATTTCGCTTGTAAGATTTCTCCATTCTTTGTCTACCTTCAGAAGCTCATCTATTATGCTCTCATCATATCCCCTCTTCCTGACTGCTTCTTTGAACTTTTCTGGATTTCTCCTAAGCATCTTGATATCTATCACTCTAGTTCACCTCCTGAGATCTTCGGGTGTGAATGATTCCGGGAGAAGCTCTGAGAGCTTCATAACCTTCACATCGCCTTTTGTATTTGCCATTATCACGTCCATATCTCCGAACTCAGACAAAACCTGTCTGCAGGCTCCACATGGAGACACCGGCCCGTCTGTATCGGCCACCACGGCTATCGCTTCGAATTCTCTGTAACCTTCCGACACAGCTTTGAAAAGAGCCACTCTTTCTGCACACATCGATAAGCCGTACGAGGCGTTCTCCACGTTCGCACCGGTGAAAACCTTTCCATCCTTGGTCACCAAAGCCGCACCCACCTTGAAATTCGAGTAGGGTGCGTAAGCGTTCTCACGAGCTTTCTTGGCCATTTCCAGAAGCTTTTCCCTCTCCATCATCTATCACCTTCATCAGAACTTTTTCTATTCGGTTTTTACCCGATGCCACTATTCTAAAATAAAAATTCCCAATTGTTACATCCTCACCGGTAGATGGTATCCTCTGAAACACTTCCAGGAGGTACCCTGCGAGGGTTTCGTATTCGGTTTCTGGGAAGACCACACCGAGTTCTCTTTCTATGTCGTTCAGAGGGGTCATCGCGTCTATAAGGTACGATCCATCTTCCAATCTCTTTATACCAATGGTTTCTCCCTGGTCGTACTCATCGTATATCTCTCCTATAAGCTCTTCTATTATATCCTCAAACGTGACTATTCCGGCGGTTCCACCGAACTCATCCACCACTATGGCTATGTGTACTTTTTTGGTTCTCAACTCCGCCAACAGATCTGATATCTTCATCGTTTCTGGAACGAATAACGGTTCTCTCATTATCTCCTTGACCTTTATTTTTTTCACATCTTCGCATCTCCTTCTGCTCATCAGCGACAAGACATCTTTTGCGTAGCACACTCCGACAACATCGTCTATCGTTTCTCTGTAGACGGGGATTCTGCTGTATTCCTCCTCTTTAACTATCTTTATCAGATCTGATACCGTATCGTTCTCCTCCACAGCGACTATTTCAACTCTTGGGGTCATTATCTCCCTGACCGAGGTTTTCCTGAGATCGAAAGTTCTCTTGACTATGAAGCCCTCTTCCTCTTTAACCACTCCAGCTTCTTGCCCAACCTCTACAACGCCGACTATGTCCTCTTCCGTTATGAACGGTGCATCTGGAAGGGCCTTTCCACCAAGAAACTTTATTATCATGTTCGAGGTAACCATGAGTGTTTTCACCACGGGCGAGTAGACAACGGACAGAACTTTTATTGCAGGTATGGTCCTTCTGAACACCCGATCGGTGTTCTCCCTTGCATAGATCTTCGGTGTTATCTCACCGAAAACGAGTATCAATATCGTCATCACGGTC
>JALVXE010000209.1:5439-6108 GCA_027038385.1 Thermotogaceae bacterium | reverse complement strand
GTCTCATTCTGCGTTGACCCCCCACTTCTGCTTGAGCTCGTTTATCAGTCCGCTCGTCTTCGCCCAGTTTATGAACGTGTTGAGCCACTGCAGAAATTCGAGATTTCCCTTTCTAACAGCTATTCCGAGGTCTTCCCTTGTGAGGAGTTCTCCCGTCGTTGCGAGCTGTGAATATTTCTTGGCGACGTAATTCGCATATATGGAATCGACCACCATTATGTCCACCCTTCCAGACGCCACTTGATAAGCTGCCTCGTCCATGGAGTCGAACGGGTAGATCTTAGCGTTGGGAAAGAGCCTTCTCGCCGCAAACTCTCCCGTCGTTCCGAGCTGAACAGATATGCTGAGCTTCTTCATACTCTTGAGCTGAGCGTAGCTCGGCGGACTTGAAAACTTCCTGGTGTTGTAGACCACTGTCTGTCCTACGGTTATATAAGGAACGGAGAAATCAACCCTGAGAGCCCTCTCTGGGGTTATCGTCATGCCGGACATGATTATGTCGAATTTTCCAGACATCAGAGCTGGAATTATGCCGTCCCAGTTCACTATGACAAACCGGAGCTTCACACCGAGGAAATCCGCCATCTTCTTGAGAAGATCGACCTCAAGCCCCACTCTGTTTCCGTTCTCATCCGTTCCATAAAGCGGCATGTATCCCTGGTCTTGCCC
>JALVXE010000209.1:0-5429 GCA_027038385.1 Thermotogaceae bacterium | reverse complement strand
TTGCCCAACCCTCAGCACGCCACGCTTCTGTATGTCCTCCAACAAACCTGCAAAAGAAACCGTCAAAAGTGATAGAATAACAACTGCCACGAGTAAACGCCTCATACCAGAACACCTCCTGTAAAAAGATTTCGGGGCGCTTCCCTTCTGGAAAGCGCCCCGAGCTGATTCTTCTCAATCAGCCCCGGACGGCTCTCCACGGAAAAGGGAAGTACTTTTCCGTGACAGTGATGTGGGTATTCCCCACATCCCCAGGTGCACAGGATAGGGGGATCTCCTGTACCCTTCGGCTCCCTCGCCTTTCATCCCGCCCCGATTCCCCCATGAAGAGCGAGATTACTCATCTTGGGAGCGCCTCCGCCGGGTTTTCAATGTTGTGGATATGTTAGCACATATTTTCCCTTTGTCAATTCAGAAAAACATATATTTACAATCGTACACTATTTAGACGATGCAAAATGGATTGACAGATGCAGACTCACAGTTTAACATTTGTGAAAATCAGAGTTTCTATTTTTTCAGTTCGTTCATCCTGGGAGGTGAGATCGGATGAATCAGGGGGTGTTTTTCCTCCAAAATTTCTTTAACGCTTTGATGTTAGGAGGCCTTTATGCACTTATAGCAGTCGGATATACCATGGTCTACGGAATACTCAGGCTGATCAACTTCGCACACGGTGACATCATGATGATGGGAGTCTACTTCGCTTTCTACACGGCGGTGTTGTTTTCAGCGCCCCCGTTGGTTGCGTCGATAGTCGCGGTAGCGGGTGCCGCCGGTTTGGGGTTCTTGATAGACAGGATAGCTTACAAGCCTCTGAGAAACGCACCTAGGATTTCTGCCCTTATCACCGCAATAGGTATGTCTTTCTTTCTCGAAAGTTTCGCGGTTGTCGTCTTCGGAGCCGTTCCAAAGCCGTTCATACAGATATTCAAGAATAAGACTATACTCAATAAAGTCCTCATAGTTGGCGGAGCGAGGATACCCCTTCTGACTTTTCTTGTCATACTTCTCACCCTGGCGATATTCATCGTCCTCTTCCTGATAGTCTACAAGACGAAGATAGGTATGGCGATGAGGGCGATATCTATGGATATTCCAACCACGGCTCTCATGGGAATAAACGTCGACGGGGTCATAGGTTTCACGTTCGCCCTCGGATCTGCGCTCGCAGCGGCGAGCGGTATAATGTGGGCGATGAGATACCCCAACGTTTATCCATACATGGGATTCATGCCAGGTATGAAGGCGTTCATAGCCGCAGTCGTTGGAGGAATAGGATCCGTACCCGGTGCGGTTGTTGGAGGGCTTCTTCTCGGGTTCATAGAGATATTCATGGTCTCGTACTTTCCCACTATGTCCGGGTATAGGGACGCTTTCGCTTTCATAATCCTCATCCTCATACTCATGTTCAAGCCATCCGGAATCCTCGGACAAAAATCAGTGGAGAAGGTGTGATAGTATGGTGGAGAAGAGGCTGAGCACAAAAACACAGGTTATACTCACCTTGCTGTTCATAGTCGGTATGGCTCTCCTCCTTTGGTGGGCTGATAAGAGTTTTGACAGCTACAAACAAAGAGTTTTGAGGCTCATAGGTATATACGCGATAATGGCCGTGAGTTTGAACCTCATAAACGGTATAACGGGAATATTCTCACTTGGGCACGCCGGATTCATACTCCTTGGCGCTTACACGGCGGCGATACTCACACTTACGCCGGCCGAGAAGGAGATGTCGTTCCTGTTCGGCATCCAGCCGTGGATCAAGAATGTTCACACAGATTTCTTCACGGCGACGTTGGCTGGGGGTGCGGTCTCGGCGATTGCAGCGTATCTCATAGGTTGGCCTGTTTTGAGGCTATCTGGGGACTACTTGGCTATAGCGTCTTTGGGATTTGCGGAGATAGCGAGAATTTGGGCGAACAACGCACTGACGATAACGAACGGCCCCTTGGGTTTAAAAGCGATACCGGAATACTCCACGACTTGGTGGGTATATGGGTGGCTCCTCTTCACGGTGGTTTTCATAGCGAGCCTGGTTTACTCAAGCTATGGAAGAGCTCTCAAAGCCATTAGAGAGGACAGAATAGCTGCGGAAGCGATGGGAATAAACGTCTTCAAGCACCAACTCCTGTCTTTTGTCGTGGGGGCGTTCTTTGCAGGAGTATCCGGTTCTCTGTACGCTCACTGGCTTACCACGATAGATCCTAGGATAACCACGATGGGACCGATGCTCACTTTCTACGTGCTGATAATGATAGTTCTTGGAGGACTTGGAAGTATCACGGGGTCTCTCATAGGAGCAGCGCTCTTTGCGATATTGTTTGAATGGTTGAGGGATCTCGAACAGCCGTTCAATTTCTTCGGTATACAGGTTCCAGGGATTCCAGGCATGAGGATTTTGGTGATATCCGCGTTGTTCATAGCGGTCATGATCTTCTGGCAGAGGGGTATCATGGGAAGAGAAGAACTCACCTGGAACAACCTCTACAAGTGGTTCTCCAGAAAGAAGAAGGTGGGTGAGGAGTCATGAGTGAAGACAGGGTAAAGCTTGAAGAAAAAGCTTCAGAATCCAAAGGAGAAAGCAAAGAGCCTATACTGATACTCGATCACATCACCATGCAATTTGGTGGACTGATAGCTGTTAACGATTTTCACAACAAAGTAATAAGTGGGGAACTGCTGGGTCTGATAGGTCCTAACGGAGCGGGAAAGACGACGGTTTTCAACGTCATAACTGGCATCTACTATCCGACGAAAGGAAGGGTGATATTTGACGGTATAGACATAACCCCTTTCAAACCATACCAGATAACGCACCTTGGTATCGCCAGGACCTTTCAGAACATAAGGCTTTTCTACGATCTCAGTGTTTTAGAGAACGTCTTGGTAGCTCAGCACCACGAGCTTTCAAACCCGGATGCGGATAGGATACTCATAAGGAATGGAAAACCCCCGAAGAACACGAAGAAGTTTTGGTTTTGGAAGGCCGTGACTAAGCTTGGGTACATATCAAAGGAGAAGGAGATGGTCGAGAGAGCTAAGGATCTTATAGAGAGGGTTGGACTCTCTCACGTGATGTATGAAAAGGCTTCAGCACTTCCTTATGGAGAGCAGAGAAAACTCGAGATAGCCAGAGCCCTGGCAACGAAACCTAAACTTCTTCTCTTGGACGAGCCAGCCGCTGGAATGAACCCGAAGGAATCTGAGGATTTGATGGAGTTTATAAGAAAGGTCAGAGAAGATTTCAACGTCACGGTTCTTCTGATAGAACACGATATGAAAGTTGTCATGGGCGTGTGTGAGAGGATAATAGTTATGGATTACGGTAAGATAATAGCTGAGGGTACACCTGAGGAGATCCAGAACAATCCGAGGGTTATAGAGGCTTACCTCGGAAAGGAGTGGGAGAATGTCTGAAGAGATAGTTCTCCAGCTTGAAAATCTCCACGTTTACTACGGAGCGATACATGCTATAAAGGGAATAAACGTCAAGGTTCCGAAGGGAAAAATAATAACGCTCATCGGAGCGAACGGTGCAGGGAAAACGACGACGCTCTCTACCATCGCCGGTCTTGTGAAGGCGAAAACAGGTAAGGTGATCTTTGAAGGTAAGAATATAACGAACAAAGCGGCTCACATAGTCAACAGGATGGGAATAGCCCTTGTTCCAGAAGGGAGGAGAATCTTTCCAGGACTCACGGTTTACGAGAACCTCATGATGGGGGCGTACAACAGAAAGGATAAGGAAGGAATAGAGAAAGACCTTGAGTGGATATTCCAACTGTTTCCAAGGCTCAAGGAAAGGACTAAGCAGCTTGGTGGTACTCTATCAGGTGGTGAGCAGCAGATGCTCGCCATAAGCAGGGCTTTAATGAGCAGGCCAAAGCTTTTGATGATGGATGAGCCATCTTTGGGACTAGCCCCAATACTCGTTGAGGAAGTTTTCGAGGTCATAAAGAAGATCAACGAAGAGGGAACCACGATACTCCTGGTCGAGCAGAATGCCCTTGGGGCTTTGAAGATATCTCATTACGGATACGTTCTAGAGACTGGAAGCATAGTCCTTGAAGGCCCGTCAAGTGAACTACTTGAGAACGATATGGTGAGGAGAGCATACCTAGGCGTAGCATGAGGGGGTGATATCGTGCTCGTGTCGGATGTGATGACTACTAGAGTTATAAGTATCACCCCAGACACCTCAGTCAACGAAGCCATGAGAATTCTCAAGGAGAACAAGATAAGGAGGCTTCCAGTGACGGATGGTCATGGGAACATCGTAGGAATAGTGACTGAGAAGGATTTGAAATCGGCTATGCCTTCGATGGCTACAACGCTTGATATATGGGAGATACATGCAGCTCTTGAAAAGGTAAAAGTCGAGGAGATAATGACTAAAGAAGTCGTTACCGTTAAAGACGATGAACCACTTGAAGATGCCGCAAAAATCATGGCCGATAAGAAAATAGGAGCGCTTCCGGTTCTTGGAGAGAACGATCATCTCGTTGGGATAATAACTGAGTCGGATATCTTCAGAACGTTCGTAAAAATGCTTGGGGCAAACAGAGACGGTATAAGATACACCTTCGTATCTTCCGACAAACCAGGTGTCATATCGGAGCTGGCGCAGAGGATAAAGAGCTCTGGAGGAAACATAATAGCGATATCGTCTTTTCCAAGGAAGGATGACTATCTGATAGTCATAAAGGTGGCTGGTTTAGATCACGAAAAGTTCGTTGAATCTCTTAGAGATTGTGAGGCAAAGCTTCTTTACTTTCACAAATAGTTAATGTAAAATACCACCAAGTTTTTTGTGAAGATTCCTTAGAAAGGGGAGGTGGGCATTTATGAAGAAGACTCTGGTGCTGCTCGGCATAGCTTTCGCCGTCATGGCGATGGCAGCCACTATAAAGGTGGGAGTTGTCCTGCCTATGACCGGAGGTATATCGGCTTTCGGTCAGCTCACATGGAGGGGTATAGAACTCGCACACGAGATGATGCCAACGGTTGCTGGGAACGAGATAAAGCTCGTATTGCTGGATAACAGATCTGAGAAGACAGAGGCTGCCAACGCAGTTGCAAGAGCCATAGACAAGGAGAAAGTCGTTGCGATACTTGGTGAGGTTGCATCTTCTCACTCACTCGCTGGTGGAGCGGTCGCTGAAGAGAAGCACACTCCAATGCTTTCTCCATCTTCGACTAATCCGCTCGTTACTCAGGGAAAGAAGTACGTGAGCAGGGTTTGTTTCATAGACCCGTTCCAGGGTGGAGCCGCTGCCGTTTTTGCGGCTAAGAAACTTCACGCCAAGACAGCTGTTATATTCACGGACATCCAGCAGGACTACTCCGTCGGTCTGACTAACTACTTCATGAAGGCTTTCAGAAAACTCGGAGGAAAGGCCATGCAGGTCTTCTACAACACGGGAGAT
>JALVXE010000208.1:4871-6108 GCA_027038385.1 Thermotogaceae bacterium | reverse complement strand
GACAAGGCTGAAGAAGTTTACAAAGAGATGAAGGAGAAGGTTTCAAAGCTCGAAAACGAGATTTTGGAGAACTTCGATCCCGAAGAAATTTCCTGCGTGGAAGGTGTCTTTCAGAAACTTGTCGATATTCTTTCCAAGGGGGATGATTGATGGAGAAGTTCACCAAGATCTTCGTTGATAGACCTGTCACGACGACGATAATAGCGATAATAATAGTCGTCCTTGGAATAAGATCCATTCCGGATCTAGATGTTGCGATGCTGCCAGACGTCGAGTTCCCCACGATAATGATAATCTTTCCCGCGTACGGTATGACATCAAGGGAAGTGGAGAAGCGGATAATAGTCCCGGCTGAAAGAGCTCTTGCGACAGTCGGTGGAGTGGAGAAAATAGAGGGGAAGGCTTTCAACAGCTATGGCGTGATAACACTCAACTTCAAATGGGGAACTGATATGACGGGTGCTCAAATAGACGTCTCTGAAAAGCTTAACATGGCTTCCATGTACCTTCCCAGAAACATCAAGCCCATGATCATGAAGTTCTCACCGAACCTCATGCCCATCATGATGATATCGGTCTCTGGTAATGATTGGGAAAAGATAAACGATGTCGTCACGGATCTCGAGTCGAGGATAGACAGATTGCCGGAAACTTCCTACGTGATAGATATGGGGCTCAGGGATAAGGAGGTTCAGGTCCTTGCAGATTATAGAAAGCTCATAAAGAGGTACATAGGCATGAGTATGGTCCAGACGGCGATATGGTCTGAGAACTTCCTGATGTCCGGCGGAATAAAGTTCGGGAAGGAGAAGTACCAGACGATCAACGTCGTGAGAAAGATGCACAGTTTGAAGGATGTTGAAAACGTCAGGCTCTTTCCTGGGATGGGACTTGGAGATCTCGGATTGATGTTTGGAGGTGGAATAGATGTATCTTCGATGCTTTCGAGTTTTATAAACGCTCCGAAAACACTGGTGAAGGACGTTGCCACCGTTAGGATGGGTATAAGCGAAGGTCATTCTGGGTCAAGACTCAATGGGAAGCCGAGCACTACGATAATCGTTCAGAAGAGGTCCGGAGTGAACATGATGAAGGCATGCAGAGCTGTGAAAAGGGTCCTTGAAAATTACGAGGTTCCTAAAGGTATAGATGTGGAAGTCGTCATGGATCAGTCGGAGTTCATAGGTGAATCGATAAGCACGCTCGTGAGAAACCTGATTGTCGGTGCTGGCGTTGT
>JALVXE010000208.1:0-4861 GCA_027038385.1 Thermotogaceae bacterium | reverse complement strand
TTTCAAAGTTGTTCTCCTCGTCTTCTCCGCTATTCCCCTTTCTCTGATGGTTGGGCTCCTTTTCATGTATTTCTCGGGTATAACGATGAACGTGATGTCACTCGCTGGTCTTACACTTGCCATAGGAATGCTCATAGACAACGCGATAGTGGTAACCGAGAACATATACAGAAGAAATGAGATAGGTGAGGACAGCTTCACAGCTTCCTACAGAGGATCCGGGGAGGTCGGTGGAGCGATAACCGCATCGACTCTGACCACTATATCCGTTTTCTTGCCGATAGTTTTTTTACACGGCTTCGCGGAGAGAATGTTCAGAGATGTCGCACTGACGGTTACGTATACCCTCTTGGCGTCCTTGTTTATATCGTTGAGCTTCGTTCCGTCGATGGCCCGTTTTCTGATAAGAGAAGTTGAACCCAGACTGAAGTGGTTCAGGGAGGGGTACAAAAATCTTCTGAGAAAGGCCTTGAGCTTCAAATGGATTATCGTGACCATCGTAATATCGATCTTCGCCGTATCCGCTGTGTTTCTCTACGAGAACGGTTTCACTCTGATGCCCCCTGCTTCAGTCTACGTCTTCAGGGTCTTTTTCTACCTACCGACTGGTACGAGTCCACACATATCTGGGGAGGTCGCAAAGTACATAGAAAACTACTTCGAAAAGAACAGAGACAGGTTCAACATAGACACCGTGTTCTCTTCATATGGTATGGACGAGAAAGGTTTCATGAGTCTCATGTCGATGAACGCCGCATACGAGAACGGTTTTGTCGGGGTAATGATGAACAGAAAGAAGGGAGCAATCTCAATAGACGAGATAAAATCTGTTCTCAGGAAAGAGCTCTTTCCAAAGGTGGAAAGAGCTTTTCCAGGTGTTCGACTTGAAGTCATAACTCCGATGAGCTTCATAAGTCAAACCTTTGGAAAACCCATAGAGGTGGAGATAAAAGGTGACAGTGATGAGATACTCAGAGAGCTCAGCAAAAGGGTTGAAAAGAAACTCAAGTCGCTGAGTTTTCTCAAAAATATTCAATCGAGTGCGAACGAGATGATAAGCAGTTTGAAGGTTGTTCCGAACGACGATATGCTCAGGAAGTACCACATATCACCTGTTCAGATAGCCGCTGAGCTTTCGGCGATAAACAACAAGAAAAACGCGGGTCAGATATTGATAGATGGAAAGCTCTACGACATAACAGTTTATCCGAGAGGAACCAAGGGCCTGAAGATAGAAGACGTCAAGCTTCCGGTTCTAGTTCGCAAGGGATTGATCGGGTTCTCGTACGAGCTTGTGCCACTCACGAAAGTATCGAGCGTTGTTAAGGTGAAGGAGCCTCAGGTGATAGTTCACAGAGACGGTAGAAAGACCTTTCTCATCACAGCGGAAACTAGTGGTATATCTCAGAGCAACGCGTTGAAGATCGTCAGAGAGAAATTGAAAGATCTAGCAGTTCCAGAAGGATACACTGTAAGCGTTAGGGGAGAGGCCGAAACGACCGATACAGAGGTCAAAAGGATAGAGATGGCGACGATAATAGGTTTGATACTCATGTACATGATAATGGCGGGGGAGTTCGAATCGTTCGTCCAGCCGCTGATAGTCATGTTCACTGTTCCGATGGGACTCATAGGGATAGCCTTGGTTTACGCAATTCTTGGAAGACCTCTCAACGTCGTATCACTTATAGGAGCCATCATGCTCTTTGGTATAGTCGTCAACAACGGAATCGTCATGATAGACAGGATAAACAGGTCCAGAAGAGAAGGGTTGAGCCTGGAGGAAGCCATCGTGGATGGAGCATCGACCAGGTTGAGACCGATACTGATGACCTCACTCACCACTATAATGGCTCTGATACCGGACGTCATCCTGAAAGGAGAGGGCAAGGAATATCACGTTCCTATGGCCTTAACGGTGATAGGAGGTTTATCGGTGGCTACGTTCCTAACGCTGTTTTTCGTCCCTTCCCTTTACGCTATCACCAACGGGAAAGATTGAGAAATACTCCTCGAGAATCTCCCTAGCCATGGGAGCGGCCATTTTGCTACCACTTCCGCCGTTTTCCACCATGGCCAGGACCACGACTTTCGGATCGTTTGCAGGTGCGTAACCTATGAACCACGAGTGGGACTTTTTGCCAGGAACTTCTGCTGTTCCAGTCTTTCCAGCAACCTTTATCTTAAACCCTCTGAAAACCCTGTAGGCTGTTCCCTCGTCTTTCAAGCTGCCTGGGTGAGTCGTGACCTCCACCATGGCCTCTCTCAGAAAGTCCCAGTACTTCTTCGGGAGTTTTATACGAACGTATTCTACAGGACGGATCAACTTATCGCCGATCATCTTCACGATGTGCGGAACGTAAGACACACCCTCGTTGGCTAGTAGTGAGTAGAAATTTATCATCTCTATCGGTGTCATGAGGATGTACCCCTGACCTATCGATAGGAGTATCGTATCTCCCGGGTACCACCTTTCACCGAGAACCCTTTTCTTCCACTCCCTTGATGGAAATATCCCGCTTATCTCCCCTGGAAGATCTATTCCCGTTTTTTCCCCGAGTTTCACCTCACTCGCAACCTTGCTCAAAAAATCTATCCCTATTTCTTGACCTATGGTATAGAAGAAAACGTTGCATGACACCCTTATAGCCTTTCTCAAGTCCACCAGCCCGTGTCCTGACAGCAGCCAATCCTTGTAAACTGCAAGAACCTTTCCACTCTTGCTTCTGTAAACATACTTTCCCCTACAGTTAACGGTTTGATCCTTCCCGTCGAATTTCATCAGGTACGCCAGGGCTATGAAGGGTTTTATGGAAGATCCCGGAGGATACCTTGAGGAGATTGCGCGGTTTATGAATATCCCCGATGGATCGTTGAGAAGCTCCTTCCATTCCCAAAGCGACATCCCGGAGGATACCGAGTTTGGATCAAAGGAAGGGCTTGAAGCCATCGCCAAGATCGCTCCATTCTTTGGATTTTCGACTATTATGGATCCCCTTTTCCCACGTAAGAGCTTCTCAGCGAGTTTCTGAAGTCTTGAATCTACAGTTAGCGTTATGTTTTTACCAGGTATCGGGGGAGATTTTAAAACACTTCCGACGTTTTTCCCTGTGACATCTACAGCGTATATCTCCGATCCAGCCTTTCCCTTGAGGTATCCGTCATATTTTTTCTCAACGCCGTAAACTCCTTTCCCCTGGCGAACGTATCCGACTACGTGAGGGGCGAGTCCGGAGTAAACTCTTTTGATTTCCCTTCTGACGATCACACCCATCTCTCTCAGCTTCTCGGCCTCGTTCTCGTTCACCGCAACCCTAAGCCCCATTATGAGATCCACCGCCCTCTTTTTTCCTACGATTTCTTCAAGATCGGCTATGGATGGAACGTTTCTGCCAGAAAGCTGCGCGATCAGGACCTCCTCGTTTTTCGCCAGAACTTTTCCATCTGAAGAGAGGATTTCTCCTCGAGGAGCATCAAGGGTTACTCTGACAAACGAAGAGTTCTCAAGAAACTCCTCATGTTTTCTATGTTCCAGAATCTGCACCTGAAAATACCTGACGGATATCAGGAGCGTGGATATCGCGAATATCAAAAGCAGGATTTTTCCCCTCAAATTATTCACCTCAGAAGGCTGATCATCTTAGGAAAAGGTCCTTACTCCTCGACTTTATCTCCTCCGATATCTTCGAGATGAACTCGTCCAGCTCCAGATCCTTGAATTCTTTGTTCTCCCTCGTCCTGACGGATATTTTCTTGCTTTCCTTTTCCCTATCTCCGAGTATCAGCATGTAAGGTACCTTTTTCATCTGGTTGTCCCTTATCCTGTATCCAAGTGTCTCTCTCCTGTCGTCAAGCTCCACCCTGATTCCACTATCTTCAAGCTTTTTGAGAACTTCACTCGCATAGTCTACGTGCCTGTCGGATATCGGAATTATCACCACTTGTATGGGTGCGAGCCAAGTTGGAAAGGCTCCGGCGAAGTGTTCGAGGAGAATCCCGAAGAACCTCTCAAGCGATCCGAATATCGCCCTGTGTATCATCACAACCCTGTGTTCCTTGTTATCAGGTCCTATGTAGTTGACATCGAACCTCTCGGGCATCAAGAAGTCGAGTTGAACCGTTGCGCACTGCCACTCCCTGCCTATGGAATCCTTTATCATGAAGTCTATCTTCGGCCCGTAGAACGCACCCTCGCCTTCCGCTATCTTGTATTCAAGCCCTATCTTATCCAGTGCACTTTGGAGTGCGGATTCTGCCTTCCTCCAAACACTCTCGTCTCCCATGTGATCTTCCGGCATCGTTGAGAGCTCTGCCCTGTACGTGAATCCGAACGGGCTGTATATCCTATCTATGAGCATTATGACCCTTTTTATCTCCTCTTCTATCTGGTCTTCGCTGCAGAATATGTGTGCGTCGTCTTGGGTGAACGCTCTAACTCTCATCAATCCGTGCAGTACGCCGCTCCTCTCGTATCTGTGGACTTTCCCGAATTCGAAGTACTTCACTGGGAGATCCCTGTAAGAGACTGTGGATGACTTGAATATCAAGATGTGTCCCGGACAGTTCATCGGTTTTATGGCGTACATCGTCTCTTCCTTTTCTGTGAAATACATGTTCTCCTTGTAGTGATCCCAGTGCCCGGATTGATGCCAGAGCTTCACGTTCATGACCAGTGGCGTTATAACCTCTTTGTAACCATCTTCTACGTGAAGCTCCCTTGAAAAATTCATGAGCTCGTTCAGAACGATCGCTCCCTTTGGGAGAAAGAAAGGCATCCCTGGGGCTATATCGGTGTCTATCATGAAAAGGCCAAGCTGAGGTCCTAACTTTCTGTGGTCTCTTTTTTTAGCCTCTTCGAGCA
>JALVXE010000207.1 GCA_027038385.1 Thermotogaceae bacterium | reverse complement strand
GTACTATCTTCCCTCGAGAGCTCGTAACTATTTCCTTTATCACCTCATGCCTATCCATGATTTCACCTCCTCTACTCGAGCTCCTCTATGATCTTCTCGAGCCTCTCCATCTGATCCTTCACATCGTTCAGCCTTACTTTCGTTTCTTCAACCACGGATTCCGGAGCGTTCTCAACGAATTTCTCATTTGATAACTTCTTCTCAAACATCTCTCTGTCTTTTTGGAGCTTTGCGAGTTTCTTCTTCAATCTCTCGAGCTCTTTCGATATATCTATCATCCCTCCAAGCTCAACGTATACCTCATTCCTATCATCCACAAAAGCGGTTGCGGAAGCTTTAGGCCTTTCAGAGACGTACTCCACGGATTGAACGTTTCCGAGGTTTTTCAGATAGCCTTCTACCTCATTCGATAACCTTTCTCCCTTAACAGCAACAGAGACTTTCTTGGTCTGAGGCATATTCACTTCGGCTCTAACGTTTCTAACGCCTCTAACCATCTGCATCAACCTCTCAAACTCTAACTCCTCGCTTTCGAAGATCCACCTTTCATCGTATTCGGGCCATTTCGAAATTGTTATGGATTCACCACTCGTCGGGAGCTTTTGCCAAAGCTCTTCTGTAAGGAACGGCATCATCGGATGTAGAAGCTTGAGGCTCTGGTCTAAGACGCTTACCAGCACGTTCTGAACAGCTCTTCTGTCTCCAGATTGAAGCCTCGGCTTGACCGCCTCTATGTACCAATCACAGAATTCTTTCCAGAAGAAGTCGTATATAGCGTGGGCTGCTATGTTGAAGTCATAACTTTCAAGTGAATCGGTCACGGTCTTTACAGTCTTCTCAAGTCTTGAAAAGATCCACTTATCCACGATCTTGAGATCGGTTTCTTCAAGATCGATCTTCTCGAAATCCTCTAAATTGAGTAGGACAAATCTAGTGGCATTCCAAATCTTGTTGGCAAACCTCTTGTAAGATTCAAAATACCTTTCATCAAGCTTTATATCCCTTCCCTGAGCCGCGAGCATAGATAAGGTAAACCTCAGAGGATCCGCTCCGTACTTATCTATCATGTCAAGTGGATCTATACCGTTCCCAAGGGATTTGCTCATCTTTCTTCCGTACTTGTCACGAACGAGTTGGTGTATGTAGACATGACTAAAAGGCTTTTCTCCCATGAACTCGTATCCCATCATTATCATCCTGGCAACCCAGAAGAATATTATGTCAAACCCGGTTACCAGGAGATCGGTCGGGTAGTACCGCTTCAAATCCTCCGTCTCATTGGGCCATCCAAGTGTGGAGAACGGCCAGAGAGCTGAGGAAAACCACGTGTCGAGGACGTCCTCATCCTGCTTCAAATTCGTGGAACCACACTTCTCGCATCTCTCCGGAACTTCCTCTGATGCCATCACATGCCCACAATCCTCACAGTACCAAACCGGTATCCTGTGGCCCCACCATAGTTGCCTTGAGATACACCAATCCCTTATATCGTTCATCCAGTTGAGATAAACTTTCGTCCAGCGCTTGGGGAAGAACTGTATCTCCCCATCTTCCGCGGCTTTTATTCCCCTCTCTGCAAGCAGTTTTGTCTTCACAAACCACTGATCCATTATCCTTGGTTCCACTACAGTGTCGCACCTGTAGCAGTGGCCGACAGAATGCTTGTAATCCTCGATCCTCACGAGGTATCCTTCTCTTTCCAGATCTTCGACGATCCTTTTTCTAGCTTCGTATCTGTCAAGTCCTGCGTACTTTCCACCGTTCTCGTTTATCTTGGCGTCGTCATCCATGATATCTATCACGTCCAGGTTGTGATCCTGACCTATGAGAAAATCTGTCGGGTCATGAGCTGGTGTGACTTTGAGTGCACCTGTACCGAACTTTGGATCGACACGTCTGTCTGCTATTATCGGAAGCTCTCTACCAACGAGGGGGAGTATCGCTATTTTCCCAACTAGGTCCTTGTACCTCTCATCCTTAGGATGAACTGCGACCGCTGTATCACCTAACATCGTCTCAGGCCTCGTGGTAGCTATGATAACGTACTCATCCGAGTCTTTTATCGGATATCTCACGTAGTAGAGTTTCCCTTCCTCTTCTTTGTGCTCAACTTCTTCATCTGAGAGAACCGTCTTGCACCTTGGACACCAGTTGACTATGTACTTTCCTTTGTATATCAAACCCTTCTTGTAAAGATCAACAAAGACTTTTCTAACGGCTCTGCTGAGACCCTCATCCAGCGTGAACCTCTCTCTCGTCCAGTCCACAGAAGCCCCAAGGGCCATTATCTGCCTCTTTATGACCTCCTTATACTCGTTCGCCCATTCCCAGGTCTTTTCAAGAAATTTCTCCCTTCCGATCTCTGATCTTTTCTTTCCTTCGGTTTTCAGAAGGAATTTCTCAACCGCGTTTTGAGTGGCTATACCAGCGTGATCTTCCCCTGGAACCCACAGAACATCGTATCCCTTCATTCTTTTGTACCTTACGACTATGTCCTGAAGAGTTATATTCAAGGCGTGTCCCATGTGGATTCTTCCGGTTATGTTTGGGGGTGGGATGACTATGGAGAATTTCTCACCCTTGCCCTTTGGAGTGAAAAAACCTTTTTCTAGCCAATAATCATACCATTTCTTCTCAATACTTTTCGGGTCGTATCTCGTGGATAACACCTAATCACCTCCTGCGGTGTTTGAAACGATTATATTGAGTTTCGAGAGATATCTCAAGGGTAACGACGCGGAAATCATGCACCGGACGTTTCAATCACAGCTTCCACATATCTTCCTTCGTATGCTCATAAAGATCTTTGTACACCTCGTAGAGATTTTCGTATACCCTTTGTCTTTCGGCTTTGATTGGCTCTTCGATATCAACCCATCTCTTTATGTCGTGCCTATCCTTGAAAACACCTATTCCAAGCCCTGCTAAGAAAGCATCACCAAGTGGTGCTTCAACATTTCCTTTGACCTTGATCATGTCGACTCCAGTGACGTCCGCCAATATCTTTACCCACAACTCGCTTTTAGCTCCTCCTCCAACTATGAAACACCTTTTCGATATTTTCATACCGATCTTCTCAGCTTCTTCCATGTTGTGCTTCAAGGAGTACGCGACACCTTCCAGGAAGGCCCTGTACACGTGTGCTCTCGTGTGTTTCAAATTCAGCCCGAATATGACTCCCTTGGCCTTCGGATCCCATATTGGAGACCTTTCGCCCATGAAGTATGGTAAAACGACGAGGTTCTCACTCCCAGGTGGAACTTCGGAAGCTTCCCTGTTCAAGATATCGTACGATTCCCCAAAGTTGTCTCTGAACCACTTGACTATTGCACCTGAGGTTGCTCCACCACCGAACGTGTATATGAGCTCATCTTCATCGACGACATAAGGGTAGTTCACAAGGGATGGGGATATGTATTCTCCCTTGTGAAGGGTTCCCCAGCACATCGAAGTTCCGAGCATGACGACCTGTTCATTCGGATCAACCACACCGGCGCTGAGCTGAGCAACGGGAGCGTCTATCCCTCCGGCTACGACTGGAGTTCCCTCAAGAAGTCCCGTGACGCTTGAGATCTCCTTCTTCAGGTGACCAACGACTTCTGAAGATTTCGTTATACGCTCTGGAAGCTTCTCAAGGGGTATTCCGAGGATATCTGACATCTCCTCAGACCAACCTCTTCTTCTCAGATCATAAACCCCTCCGAGGTTTCCCGCTGATGAGTGGTCTATGACGAGGTTTCCAGTGAGTTTGTATATGACGAAATCCTTGGGCGTAACGAATTTGTAGATTCTTTTCCAAACGTCCGGCTCGTTGTTCCTTATCCACATGATCTTGGTAAAGCCATAGTAGCTGTCGACATAGTTTCCAGTTACTGAAACTATCTTCTCTTTGGAAACGTTTTTCTTCACCCATTCTGTTTCCTCTTGCGCCCTTCTGTCCATCCATATTATGCAAGGTCTCAAAGGTTTGAAGTCCCCATCAACCGGAACTCCGGATCCTCCATACAGGCCGCTTACGGCTATTCCTTTCACATCCGACGGTTTCAACTCGGATCTCTCCAGGGATTCTTTCATGACGTTCAAAACCGCATCAAGCCAAACATCAGGCCATTGTTCAGCCCATCCAGGATGCGGAGTTATGATGTCATACTCGAAGCTGTGCTCAGAGATCACTTCTCCGTTTTCATTCACTATCACAGCTTTCGTTGACGTGGTACCTATATCTATTCCCATCAGATAGACCATGATCTCACATCCTTCAAAAATTCATCTATGGACGCTCTCTCGTCATCTCTCAACTCTCTGAAGGGTGCCCTCGGATATCCGAAATCGTAGCCAAGCACTTTCAAGGCGTATTTGTTAGCGCTGACGAATGCTTCATGCCCAGAAACCTTTTTCACCATCTCGTTCAGTTCCTTTTGAAGTTTGAACGCCTTTCTGAAATCTCCTGAATCGAAGCTGTCAAGAATTGTCCTGAGCATCTTTGGAAATACGTTCGATGTTCCAGATACCTGGCCATCGGATCCCATGGCCAGATAATCGACGACAAGCGTATCCACACCTCCGAATACCAAAAAATCCTCTCCAAGGGTCTCCTTTATCTCAGGGACTATCCAAGGTCTTGAATCGGAATCCTTCATTCCGATTACGTTTCTAGATCTCTTAGCCACCTCTAAGATGATTGAGAGGCTCAACCTGTTTCCGGAAAACGATGGGATGTTGTAAAGGAGTATCTCGGCTTCTCTTAGCTTCTCTGACACGGCTGAGAAGTAGTCTATCAGGGAGGTTTCGTCATATTTGAAATAGTAAGGAGCAACGACTGCAAGTCTCTTCACGCCAAAGCTTAGAGCGTGCTTGCCAAGTTCCACAGTATCTTTCAAATTTGTTGTCCCGATGTGAGCAATTATGTCTACAGATCCCTGGAATCTCTCCACAATGAACTCAAGAAGTCCTTTTCTCTCTTCGATTCTCATAGCATGGAATTCACCGTTAGTACCACCAACCATGAACGCATCAACCCCATTTTTTACAAGAGATCTCAGAAACTCGGCGTATTCCTCATCGAGCATCAAGTTTCCTTCCCTGTCGAACTTCGTCATGATCGCACATATCAGTTTTTTCAAAGTCCCACCTCCGCTCATCCGTGATAACCGAAGAGCCTTGGGATGAACAGAACAAAATCAGGCCAGTAAGTGACTATCACAAGGGCGCTGAGCTCTATCGGGATCCAATAAACTATCATTTCTTTGAAAACGTCCTTCAAAGGCGTGCCACTTATCGCACTCGTTATGAAGCCCGTTTGTCCATAAGGAGGGGTGTCAAGTGCCATCATGAGGTTCATCGTCGTTACTACACCAAAATGCACCGGGTCAACTCCAACCGACTTGGCTATCGGGAAAAGTATGGGTATGACCATGAGCTGTATTATAGAGACATCTATGAACATTCCTAGGAGGAAATACAACAGATTCGCACTGAAGAGGAATATCCACTTGTTCGAAAGAAGCCCGGACGCAACAAAAGCCTTGGTGATTATCTCAGGAACCCTTTCTATGGAGACTATGTAGGTGACTATGTAAGCTGCGGCGACTATGCTGCTTATGTAACCCATCATCACAAGAGATTTCTTTATTATATTGTAGAGTTTCTTCCAGCCGAGAGTCTTGTATATAAGAAAACTTATGATTATCGTATAGGCAGCGACAACTGCCGCGGATTCTGTGGCCGTGAAAACTCCACCGTATATTCCCCAAAGGAGTATCACAGGAGCTAAAAGAGCCGCGAAAGACTCTACGAAGAGTCTCCAAAGAGCTCGAAATGGTGTCCTTTCACCAGCTGGGTAATTCCTAACTTTTGAAAGTATGTAGACCATGATCATTTCAACAGCAGCTAGGAGGAACCCTGGGAGAAATCCCGCTAGAAACAGATAACCGAGAGAAACACCCGTGAGCATCGAGTATATCACCATCGGTATGCTTGGCGGTATTATCGGTCCTATTGTCGCTGATGCGGAAGTCACGGCGCATGAGAAAGCCCCATCGTAACCAGCATCCATCATCGCCTTTATCTCTATCGCTCCGATACCGGAGACGTCCGCTATCTCGGATCCGCTCATAC
>JALVXE010000206.1 GCA_027038385.1 Thermotogaceae bacterium | reverse complement strand
GTAACGGAGAACTCGGGAAGGAGACCGCTCTCAAGACGATCGTAGACAGGTCCAAAAAGGTGGGAAGAATCTCACCAATTCCCCAGTACAAAAATCCATACGCTGGATTTGTTCCGTACTCGAAGATGCTGAGTTCCATACATCCAAATGTCTGGGAGATAATCGCGGAGTCCTTGGTGAAGAAACTTCCACCGGATCAATTCAGAAAGAAACTCTTCGAATACGAGAAAAAAGCTAACGAGTCTCTGATGGATGCTATAAAAGAAGCGCAGTCAAAAGGTTACAAAGTCTCCAAGGAAGACTTCATATTCCCGAATTGGTCACCGCTCTCTGAGACTTGGAGACCATGAGGAGGGGCTCTCCCCTCCCTTTTTTCAAAAGGGAGAGATCAATCGAATATCTGAAAAAGGAGGAGTGATAGATATGAAAAAATACTTCATGAACGTGCCATCGGAGAATGGGATCAACGTGATCGATACAGCGAGTGCGGGTATGGAGCACCTGGGCTTCAAAAAGCTTGTTTTGGCGAAAGGGGGTAAGTACAGTGATAACAGCGGAGGATGGGAGATGTTCCTCGTAATTTTGAGCGGAAAATGTGATGTCAAGGTCGGAGACAAAGAATTCAAAAATATAGGTGGAAGGAAGAATGTTTTTGGTGGAAAACCATATTCTGTGTACGTCCCTCCAAAGCACGATTTTGAGATCAGCACGGAGGATATAGGTGGAGTGGAAATCGCTTTCGCAATGGCGAAAGTCGACGAGAGTGATATAGAGCCTTATCTGATAACTCCCGATGAAGTACCAGATGGAAAATGGGGAATATCGAACTACTCGAGGAAATTCCACCTGATCGCGATAGACGACAAGCATCCTGCGGTCAAATTGATGATAGGAGAGACTTTCACACCATCCGGAAACTGGTCGACGTACCCACCGCACAAGCACGAAAAGGACGATCTCCCGAGAGAAGTCTTCTTGGAAGAGATCTACTACTACAGGGTAGATCATCCGGACGGTTGGGGAGTCGCCAGGCACTACACAGATGATGGTGATATAAACGAGCTTTATCTTATAAAGGATGATACGATCCATCTGATACCAAAAGGGTATCACACCGTCGTTGCTGCTCCCGGATTCACCGTTTACTACCTCTGGTTCTTGGGCGGAAATTACAGACTCCAGGCTCCGGTCGTTGACAAGACGATGGCTTTCGTAGACCTCGCCACGAAGATGATAAAGAACATAGAGGACAATCTCTCGATATGACGGGGGTGATGGTGTGATAAGGGATAAATTCTCCCTTGAAGGGAAGGTTGCGATAGTCACAGGCGCTTCGAGAGGTTTGGGCCAGGCCATAGCAATAGGTCTGGCCGAAGCTGGAGCCGACATAGTCGGAGTCGCAAGGAGCGATCAGTCTAAAACCAAAGAGGAAGTTGAAAAGCTCGGAAGAAAATACCTAGAGATCAGAATGAGCGTCTCTGAATTTGAGAAACTCCCGGAAATAATAGAAAAGGCTGTAAAGGAATTCGGGCACGTCGACATATTGGTGAACAACGCCGGAATAATAAGGAGGGCGGAGTTCATCGAATATCCTGAAGAGTACTGGGACGAAGTGATGGACGTCAACATAAAAGCACTCTTTCTTCTGACGAAGCACTTCGCTAAGTGGCTTGTTGATAACAAGAGAAAGGGAAAGATAATAAACATAGCGTCGATGCTCTCTTTTCAGGGTGGAATATTCACCACGGCTTACACCGTATCGAAACACGGAGTTGCCGGTCTTACCAAAGTTGCCGCCAACGAGCTTGCCAAATACGGGATCAACGTCAACGCCATAGCTCCCGGATACATGGCGACGGATAACACAAAACCGCTCAGAGAAGACCCCAAGAGAAATTCCGAGATCGTATCAAGGATCCCGATGGGAAGATGGGGAGAACCGTCAGACCTTAAAGGAGCTGCCGTTTTCTTGGCGAGCGAAGCTTCTGATTACGTAACCGGAATAATACTACCCGTCGATGGAGGGTGGCTGAGCAGATGAAAGTTGTGAAGGAAAAAGATATAGATTGGAAAATAGTCGGAGAAGGTATAAGGATGAAGGTTCTCTCTTATGGAGATAACTTGATGATGACGATGGTCGAGTTCAAGAAAGGAGCTGCAGCCCCGATGCACTCACATCCGCACGAGCAGATATCGTACATACTCGAGGGAAAATTCATCTACAGGATAGATGGAGAAGAGAATATCATGGAAAAGGGAGACAGCGTCTACGTTCCATCGAATGCAAAGCACAACGTCATAGCTCTTGAAGATGGGATTATATTGGATGTTTTCACGCCGATCAGGAGAGATTTCTTATGAGAAATTTCTTTTCGGGGATCCGAAATTTTGAGAAGAAACTTGATGAAAACCGAGAGAAATTTGCGGAGCTCGAAAGGGAGTTCTCAAATCTCGTCTTCGATGAAGTAGACGATACGGAGAGTGCCGGCTGGATACACGACTTTTTCTGCAATGAATGCTTCTCTCCACTTGTAAAAGATGGCGAAAGAATAGTCTGCACACATTGCGAAAAGGATTTCACAGATGTCGGGAAAAAGAAAAGAGCCGCCAAGATGGATCTTCGCTACAGGATATCTGAAGCTCTCGTATTCGGATCGTTCATGGTGAATTTGGGAAAAGAAGAGTGGAAAGAAGGAATAGAGAGAGCTCTGAATTTTTACAGCGATCTTTCGGAGAACTCTTCAAAAGGCGGCAGGATCCCCGGAGAGAAACCAGTTCTATCTTCTCAGCTTCTCAACGATGCGATGCTCATGATAAATTTCGCCGTTGCTTTGATGTTTGTGGATTTTCCAAAGGATCTTCTCAATTTTTGGAAAGGGAAGATATTTGACAAGATCGCTGAAGGTCTCAAGAGCAGAAGGCTTGGAGCTCACAATCACGACGTCTGGATAGTATCTGCAATGGGTTTGAAAAGTCTTCTATTCGATGAAAAAGATGTTGAAGATCATCTGAAAAGGTTGGAAGAGATATCCGAAAGAAGTTTTCTGAAAAATGGTTTCTGGTACGAAGGATCTATGCATTATCACTTCTATACTCTTGAAGGGTTCGTTAAGTTCTATCTTCCGTACATCGCAAAGACCGGAAAGAGATCGAAGATCTTAGACGAGAACCTGAAAAAAGCTTTCAAAGCTCCGATGCTTATGATTTTCCCGGACGGGAGATTCCCGAATCCCGGGGACGGCTGGCCAAGGATAGGGCTTAACAGCTATACGGATATATTGGAGTACGGCGCGCAGATATTCGATGATGATGACATTAAGAGAGAACTTTGCTATGCGAGATCTGGTGATCTTTCTGGGGGGGATCTTCCGATATACGGAAGAAGAGTATCTGAAGGAATTTATCCAGAGTTTTTCTATTTCGATAACGAATGTTCTTCAAACAACACCTTGAAGTTACCAGAGGAATTCTTCGGTCCCGGAGAGAGCGTTCTCGTCAGAAAAAGCGGCTGGACTGTGCTTTTAAAAAGTGGGCAGGCTTCTTCTTCTCACGTTCACGAAGATCTCTGCTCTTTTGAAGTCTACCTTGGCAGAACACCGGTCTTTGTAGATCTATCGAACACTGGATACGGTATCCCTGAGACGAAAAAATGGTTCTCAAAGGGCTTGGCTCATAACACGATATTCATAAACGGAAAATCTGAGAAATTTATCGGTCCTATGAGAACTCACAAGTTCGACGGAAAGATAGGATGTTCTATGAACAAAAATCCATTTGGATATGAATTTTTAAGAGCGATCGATATCAAAGATGATTCTGTAGTTATTGAGAGCTCTTTTAAGGAAGACGAAGATCGTTTGGGAATGTCTTTCATGATCCCTTACAGAGTAGATTTATCCGGAGAGATCGACGGTCCGGATGTCGAAGCTTCAGAATACGTGAAGTGGTTCCAGAAATTGAGCGGTGAATTTTCCTTGGATTTCGAGAAGTTCAGACTTAGGGTAAGATCAGACGGAGTTATCTACCTTGGAGAGAGCTTTTGGATACCGAAAGATAGAAAGATACTGGTGATCTACACAGAGAGAAAGAACTCGCTCAACACGAGAGTCGAGGTAATCAGGAGGTGAATCACGTGAATTTAGATATAAGAAAAATAGTAGACTTTACGAGATTTCAAAACGCAAAAGATGAAGCTCTGGAAATGATTGAGAAAAACATCGGCTATTTCGGCACGACCGTGCCGAGCGGTTCTGCAAGGAATGGAAGGTATCTGAAGATAGATATAAACAAGGAGTGGACCACAGGTTTTTGGACAGGACTTCTCTCGCTCTCTTATGAATTTTCCGGTGATGAGGTATTCAGGGAAGCTTTCTTCAAGATACTCCCAACCTTTTTAGACAGATTGGAGGATGAAGAAAGGATAAAAACTCACGATCTCGGATTCATATACACGCTCTCCTTCATACCAGCGATGAGAGTTTTTGGTGATGAGAGTTTCAAGGGAAAAATAGTCGAAGCTGCTGAAAAGCTCATAAGAAGGTTTCACGAAAAACCCGGCTATATCCAAGCATGGAAAGACGTGGATCATCCCAAAGAGAGAAAGAGAGTGATAATTGACAGCATGATGAACCTTCCGCTTCTTTACACCGCCTGGAAGATAAGCGGTGATGAGAAGTACAGAGATATCGCAGTGAAACACGCGACGACTTGTATGAAACACCTTGTCAGAGAAAACTATTCAACGTATCACACTTTTCTGTTCGATCCCGATACAGGCGAGCCGATAGGTCCTGAGACCGTTCAGGGGCACGCCGATGATTCTTACTGGGCAAGGGGACAGGCCTGGGCAGTTTACGGTTTTACGCTATCTTACATCTACACAGAGAAAGAAGAATTCTTGGAGACCGCTGTAAAGACCGCGGATTTCATGATAGATAAGCTCCCGGATGATCTCGTTCCCGTTTGGGATATGGTGTTCGATGTAGATTCTGGTGAAGAGAGAGATTCATCGGCAGCTACTATACTGGCGTCCGGGCTTATGGAGCTCTCGAAATTCGTAGACG
Source organism: Thermotogaceae bacterium (assembly GCA_027038385.1). GTDB lineage: Bacteria > Thermotogota > Thermotogae > Thermotogales > Thermotogaceae > WGAO01. Next base: position 1,065 of record JALVXE010000206.1, on the reverse strand, counting down.
AAGAGAAATCCGCATTTTATCAGATGATAGCCGTTCAGATTCTCTCGAATTTGACGGAGTCTTACTTCAACAAATTCCACGAAGCGGGTGAGCCGATAATACTCCACGGGGTCCATGCGAAACCGCTGAACATGGGAATTGATGAAGGCAATACATGGGGAGATTACTTCTACATGGAAGCTTTTATGAAACTTTTAAACAAGAGATGGACACCTTATTGGATATACGGGGTGAAATAGCATGAACACTTTGAAAAAAGCTCTGGAGATGCTCGAAGAGATAGTCGTAAACCCTTCTGGAGTCAGGCCGAGCAGTCTGGCTAAAAAATTCGGTATGAGTCTTCCAAACGCCTACAAATATTTGAAAGTATTCGAAGAATACGGCTTTGTAGTGAAAAAGCCGGATGGAAGCTACATACCGAGTTTTAAGATAGTCGAGCTCAGCTCGATAATTTTGAGAAGGCTCGACATAAGGGACATATCCGTGCCGTTCCTTTCAGATCTCATGATAAAGACGGGCCAGACGGTCCATCTGATAATGAAAGATGGTTTTGAAGGAGTGTATGTACACAAAATCGAAGGTGCTAACAGCATTCCGATGGTGTCAAAGATAGGGATGAAGATGGATCTTTACTCAACTTCCGCCGGGAAGGCGATCTTGGCGTTTCTTCCAGAAGATGAGTTGGAAGAATATCTGAGATCTACAAAATTGATTAAAAAGACTGAAAAAACCATAACCGATCCGGGAAGGCTTAAAGAAGAATTGAAAATCGTCAGAGAGAGAAGATACGCGATAGATGATGAGGAGAACGAGCCGGGAATAAGATGCGTCGGATCGGCAGTGTTGAATCACGAAGGATACCCGATAGCGGCGGTGAGCATCTCTGGAGCTTCGAGTAAGGTGACTATGGACTGGATAAAAGAGAATGCAAAGCATGTGGTAGATTGCGCAAAGAAGATATCTGAGAAATTGGGCTACTCCGGGGGTGAATGAAATGAATGTGATGGATGAGATAAAAAAAGAAAGGATAATAGTGGTTCTCAGAGCGCCGTCAGTGGATGAAGG